>JAZSDF010000163.1:0-12193 GCA_045531035.1 Acutalibacteraceae bacterium
ATGATTTCGATAGCCTTGATATGGAACATATCGCTGAGTTCCCATGCGCCCTTGGTGATGTAGCCTTCAATAGCGTGAGTAAGAGCGTCCATACCTGTTGCGGCGGTAAGACCTGCGGGCATTGTTGACATCATGTCGGGGTCAACAACTGCAACAACGGGGATGTCGTGAACATCAACGCAAACCATCTTTCTGTTATTCTGAGCGTCTGTGATAACATAGTTGATTGTAACTTCAGCTGCAGTACCTGCTGTTGTGGGAACAGCAATAATGGGAACGCACTTGTTCTTTGTGGGTGCAACGCCTTCAAGTGAACGTACATCGGCAAACTCGGGGTTTGCGATGATGATACCTACTGCCTTTGCGGTGTCCATTGATGAACCGCCGCCGATGGCGATGATGCAGTCTGCGCCGCTTGCTTTGAAAGCTTCAACGCCTGCCTGAACATTCTCGATTGTGGGGTTGGCCTGAATTGTGCTGAACACGTCATAAGCGATGTCAGCATCCTTGAGAACATTGAAAACCTTGTCTGCAACGCCGAATTTGATAAGGTCGGGGTCGCAGCAAACAAGAGCCTTTGTGAAGCTTCTTGCCTTGAACTCATCAGCAATTGCAGCGATTGCGCCCTTGCCGTGGTATGATGTTTCGTTAAGTACAAATCTGTTTGCCATTGTTATTTCCTCCTGTGTATTAAAGGTTAAGAAAATCTCTTCTGTATACGTCTTCAAGCTTGAATGCTTTAACGATTTCAACGAGGTCGGGGTCTGTGATTGTGTTTACTCTGGGAAGGTGAGCGGTCATCATGTAAAGCTGAGCTGCCTTTTCAACTGTTTCGATAAGACCAAAAGCTTCGTCAAGGTCCTTGCCGCAGCCGTAGATACCGTGCTGACCCCAGATAACAAGACGGAATTCCTTCATCTTTTCTGCGGTTGCAATACCGATTTCGTTTGTGCCGCATACCATCCAGGGAAGAACGCCGATACCGTCAGGGAAAACAACCATACATTCGGTGCACATTTCCCAAAGAGAATGTGTGAACTTCTTTTCGGAAAGTTCATGAACATATGTCATCGCAAGTGTGTTTGTGGGATGGCTGTGCATGATAACTCTGTTTTCGGGGTTCTTTGAGAGTCTTGAAATGTGGCTCATAAGATGAGCGGGAAGCTCGGAAGTGGGTCTGCCGCCGTCTTTGTAACCCCAAAGAACATTAGCGGTTGTGCCGTCCTCTGCGATTCTGATAATGCCGAGGTTTGTTTCGGGGTCATCTTCAACATTCTTGAAATATTTGCCTGTGCCTGTAACGATAAAGATTTTGCCTGCAAGAACTTTTGCATCAAAACCCATGTCAAAGCTTCTGATGGGGGAATCAATATCGAGATATTCGGCAACCTCGTCATTTTCGAGCATAACGCTGATGTTGCCGCCGTTTCTTTCATCCCAGCCCATACGGTACATATTTGCCGTTGCTTTGCACATACCCACTACAAAGGGTGCTTCAAAGATGTTTTTCATTTTCTGTTCACCAATACCTTTTCTTCATATTCTTTAATGCTGTTTATGTAACAGCCTTCAATGCCTTGTCTTTCGAGGAATTCCGCCCATACATCACCCATGGGCATGGTTTTCATTTCTTCACTGAGAATCATAAGCTCCGTGAAGTTTGCTTCATCCTGCAATTCCTGCATTTTCTTTGAGGGCTGAAGAAGTGCAAAGAGAAGAGCCTTCTGCACATTTCTGACACCCGTTACCCATGCACTGATGCGGTTGATTGAAGCATCAAAATAGTCTGTTGCAATGAATACTCTGTCAAGAGCATTGTTTCTCACAATTTCCTTTGCAATTTCCTTGGTTTCGTCATCAAAAAGAACAACGTGGTCGCTGTCCCAACGAACACCTCTTGTGATATGCAGAGCGATTTTTTCGCTGAATGCAAGCATCGAGGGGATTTTATCGGAAACAAGCTCCGTGGGATGATAATGACCGTTATCCATGAGAGGAGTAATGCCCTTCTGAATGGAATAGCTCAGGCAGAATTCTGCAGAGCCTACCGTGTAGCTTTCAAGACCGATTCCGAATACCTTCGATTCAAGAGTTATGTAAACATTTTTCTTGTCATAGGGTGTTTCAAGAATTTCATCAAGTGATTTCTTGAAACGAATACGGGGAGAAAGTCTGTCTGCGGGAATATCCTTATATCCGTCGGGAATCCAGATGTTCATAACGCAGGGATAACCCGTTTCCTTTGCAAAATAATCGGAAAGTTCAACACAGCGTTTGCCGTGTTCAACCCAGAATTTGCGGACTTCTTCATCGGGAGAGGAGAGGGTAAGACCGTCCTTTACCATGGGATGAGAAAAGAATGTGGGATTGAAGTCAATACCGATGTTTCTTGCTTTTGCAAACTCAACCCACTTTGAAAAATGCTCGGGTTTAAGAGCATCTCTGTCTGCTTTGTTGCCGTCAAAAATCGCATAGCTTGCATGAAGATTGAGCTTCTTTTTGCCGGGAATAAGGCTGAAAGCCTTGTCGATATCAGCCATAAGCTCTTCGGGGTTTCTTGCCTTGCCGGGGTAGTTGCCCGTTGTCTGGATACCGCCCGAAAGAGCGTCGTCACTGTCGAAGCCGCCAACGTCGTCGCCCTGCCAGCAATGGACCGAAACTGTTATGTCCGAAAGCTTTTCAATAGCCGCATCGGTGTCAATTCCGAAATCGGCATAAAGTTTTTTAGCACTTTCGTATCTGTTCATTTTTAACCTCCGTTCAGAGATGATTTCATATTCCATTAAATTATATAATATAGCATTTTGAATGTCAACTATAATTAACAGTTGATTTTTTTAAATATATATAGTAAAATAAATCGAATATGCACAATAATATGTAAAGGAATGGCGTGAATGTCGGATTTCAAATATAAGATTTCGGTAGTTATCCCCGTTTACAACTGTGAAAAATTCATTTCTCCCTGCGTTGAAAGTCTTAACGGACAAACCATGCCGTCAGAGGATTTTCAGATTGTTTTTGTCAATGACGGTTCAAAGGACAAGAGCGGTAAAATCTGCAGGGATTTTGCGGAAATTAATGAAAATATAGTTTATTATGAAAAAGAAAACGGCGGTGTTTCAAGCGCAAGAAACAAAGGAATAGAGCTTGCAGAAGGCAAGTATATCATGTTCCTTGATGCCGACGATGCCCTCGGTGCAGGCAGCCTTGAGGCTATTTATAAATTCTTTGAGGCGAATTACGACGAAACCGACCTCGTTACCTATTCGATTGATTATGTTAATGAAAAAGGTGCCGTTTCAACCCATAAACGTTTTGATGTCATGAACCACAGCGGAATTTACGATATCAATTCAAATGCAAACATATTGCAGACTACCATGAACATCTGCATAAAGAATGTTCCCGCAAACGAAAGAATCCTTTTTGACGAAAGCCTTTCTCTCGGTGAAGACCAATGGTTTATCTTCTCATGGCTTCTTAAAAAGCAGAAGCTCGGCTTTGTCAAAGAAGCGGTTTATAAATATTTCCGTCATTCTGGTTCGGCAAGCTCGATGTTCAATAATCCTTATTATTGCTTTGAACAGTATACCGATTTCCTGAAAAAGCTTCTTAATGCTTCCCGTGACAAAGACGGTAAACCTCATCCTACAGCTCAGGCACTTGCTGTATATAATCTCGGCTGGAGATTAACATCCGATATGCTCGTGAGCCATGCCGATGCCGAGACCGAAGCTGAGCAATATGCGGTTTTAAGCGAAATACTCAGCGAAGTTGATACCTCGGTTATCTGCAATTCAATCTACATTGACCCGTACCATGTTGAATGTTTTATGCGTCTTAAAAATGAACCTTACGAGGTTTCGGTCAACGGTTCCGCAATGAGTGTTTCGAGCAACGGAAATCTCTGGTTTGCTCAGGCGCATGCGATTGTTTTCAATACTTTCAGAGTTCACAACGGAAAAATTGAGGTTTCCGGATATGTGAAAAACGGTGTTCTTGATTTCAAGGAGCTTAAGCTTTATTATTCCGACATCAGCAATGTTCTTCATGAAGTTCCGATGTACGATACTGCGTTCAGCTATTATAAGAGCAAAATGCAGACAAATCTTTTCGGCGGATTTGATGTTGAAATAGATTTTGACGGTGAGCAGGATATAACATTTATTCTCGAAATTAACGGAACTAAGGTTGTTCCTGTGCCTTATTTCGGCTTCAAATGTGCCGTGAACAGAGTTAAAAATCACGTTGCAACGCGAGAATATGTTATAAAATTCGAAGCGAAGTCAAAGAGTTTTTATATTAAAAAAGCAAAGCCTTTGGAGCTTGCTGCAGCAAGAAATGCAGCGGATAATGCAGTCGGCACGGAAAGCAAAAATGCTTTGATTTACAGAAAGATATTCAATAAAACAAAAACCGATAACGAAATCTGGCTTTACTGCGACAGAGAAAATATTTTTGATAATGCCTATTATCAGTTCCTTCATGATTTTGAAATGAAAGACGGTGTAAAGCGTTACTATATCATTGATAATCTCAAGGATAAGAAAAAGTATTTCAATTCGAAGCAAAGAAAATATCTTGTCGATTTCAAGAGCTTCAAACATAAAATGCTTTTCCTTAACTGCAAAAAAATCTTCACATCTTTCAATTCTCTTTCAATTTTCAGCCCGTTTGACGGTCTTCCCCTTAAGTGGTATTCCGACATAACGGACTACGAAATCATCTATCTTCAGCACGGTATTCTCCACGCCCGTCTGCCTTTGCTTTATACCAAGGAAAAGGCGAATGTTGATAAGGTTGTTGTTTCTTCCGA
Organism: Acutalibacteraceae bacterium; assembly: GCA_045531035.1. GTDB lineage: Bacteria > Bacillota > Clostridia > Oscillospirales > Acutalibacteraceae > CAG-177. Next base: position 4,820 of record JAZSDF010000163.1, read on the forward strand.
ATTTGAGAGAGAGAATTTCAAGAAAATTTATAATTTCAATGATTCCGATCTCATCATGAGCGGTATGCCGAGATTTGATTCGATTGACACTGAAAAAAAGGCTCAAAGAAAGATTCTTTTCTCTCCTTCATGGCGTAAAAATCTTATCGGAGAATATGAAAACAACACAAGAGTGCTTTATGTTGACAAGTTCAAGGAATCTGTTTTCTATAAGGAAATCAATGAATTCCTCAATTCCGAAAGACTTGCTCAGATTCTTGAGAAATACGATTTGACTCTTGATTTTAAAAATCATCCGATTTTTGCGGAATATGACTATCTTTTTGAGGTTAAAAATCCCCGTGTAAGAGTTACGCAGGATAAAAACGAAATGCAGGATTATCTTGCGATGATTACGGATTATTCTTCAATCGTTTTTGACTTTGTTTATCTTAACAGGCCCATTGTTTATTTTGTTCCCGATTATGAGCAATTCAGAGCGGGCGTTACTCACGGTTATAATCAGCTTGATTTACCGCTTGAAGAAGGCTTTGGCGATGTTAACGAAACATACGAACAGCTTATCGATTCGATTGAATATCTTGCATCGCATGATTTTAAAGCCAAGCCTGTTTATGCGGAAAGAACGGAAAAATTCTTTACTTCAAGAAAGAAGGACCATGCAAAGACCTTGTATGAAGCGGTAAAAAAGAACTAAGTTTATCTGACAGGAGATATAAAAATGAACAGCGTTCCCGAAAGGTTCGGACGTATGGTTTTCGATGACAAAGCCATGAAAGCCAGACTTCCCAAAGAAACCTATAAAGCAATGAAAAAGACCATCAAGGACGGCAAACGCCTTGATATAGCAATAGCAAACGTGGTTGCAAATGCCATGAAGGACTGGGCTGTTGAAAACGGCGCAACCCACTATACACATTGGTTCCAGCCCATGACGGGTATTACCGCCGAAAAGCATGACAGCTTCATTTCGCCCAGCGGTGAGGGCAGCGTTATCATGGAATTTTCGGGCAAGGAGCTTGTTAAGGGTGAATCCGATGCTTCAAGCTTCCCTTCGGGCGGACTCCGTGCAACCTTTGAAGCGAGAGGATATACCGCATGGGACCCCACTTCCTATGCGTTTATCAAAGAGGGTGTTCTTTGTATTCCCACCGTTTTCTGTTCCTACGGCGGCGAAGCCCTTGACATGAAAACTCCGCTTCTCCGTTCCATGGAGGTTATCAGTAAGCAGGCTGTAAGAATTCTCAGACTTTTCGGTCAGAATGATGTAACAACCGTTAAAACAACCGTCGGTGCGGAACAGGAATACTTCCTTATTGATACCGATTTGTATGATAAGAGAAAAGACCTTGTGTTTACGGGCAGAACTCTTTTCGGTTCAAAGCCTCCCAAGAGTCAGGAGCTTGATGACCACTATTTCGGTTCAATCAAAACCCGTGTAGCGGCATATATGAAAGACCTCGATGAAGAACTCTGGAAGCTAGGTATTCTTGCTAAAACAGAGCATAACGAGGCAGCTCCCGCTCAGCATGAACTTGCTCCCATTTTTACAACAACAAATATTGCAACCGACCATAATCAGCTCACAATGGAGATTATGCAGAAGGTTGCAAAAAGACATAATATGATTTGTCTGCTTCATGAAAAGCCCTTTGAAGGTGTTAACGGAAGCGGTAAGCACAACAACTGGTCTCTCTGCACGGGTGACGGCAGAAACCTTCTCGACCCCGGTGAAACTCCCTATGATAACGCACAGTTCCTTCTTTTCCTCTGCGCTGTTATCAAGGCTGTTGACAACTATCAGGATTTGCTCCGTGCTTCGGTTGCAAGTGCAGGCAACGACCACCGTCTCGGTGCGGGTGAAGCACCTCCCGCAGTTATTTCGATGTTCCTCGGTGACGAGCTCAACGAAATTCTCGAATCCATTGAAAATGATAACGCCTACGATGCCAAGGAAAAGGTACAGATGAAGGTTGGTGTACATGGTCTTCCGAGATTCCCTAAGGATACAACGGACAGAAACAGAACCTCTCCCTTTGCATTTACGGGTAACAAATTCGAGTTCAGAATGTTGGGTTCGGCAAAGTCAATTGCAAGTGCCAATATCGTTCTTAATACTGCTGTTGCCGAATCGCTCAAATCTTATGCCGACAGACTTGAAAGCGTTGACAATTTTGAGGACGCTCTCCATGCTCTTATCAAGAAAACCATCAAGGACCACAAGAGAATCATTTTCAACGGCAACGGTTATGACGATGAGTGGATTAAAGAGGCAGAGAGCAGAGGGCTTTATAATCTCCGCACAACCCCCGACGCTATTCCTTCGCTTGTTGCCGAAAAGAATGTAAAGCTCTTTGAAGAACATAAGGTTTTCACAAGAGCCGAGCTTGAAGCAAGACACGAGATTTATTTCGAGGGTTATTGCAAGACACTCAATATCGAAGCTCTTACCGCAATAGAAATGGTTAATAAGGATATTCTTCCCGCAATCAGCAGCTATACGGGTAAGGTTTGCGAAACAGCAAGCCGTAAAAAGAGTTTCAGTGTTGATACTTCTTATGAGGATGAAATAATTGCGAAGCTTTCAAAACTTACCTCTGTTATATTTGCAAAAACAGGTGAGCTTGAAAAGATTATTGTAAACATAAAATCATCAAAGAATACCGTTGAAGAGGCAAACACATTCAGAGATGTTGTTATTCCTCTTATGAACGAAATCAGAGCGGCGGTTGACGAAGCTGAAACTGTAACTTCAGCCGAATACTGGCCCTATCCTTCATACGGCGACCTTCTTTTCGGAGTAAAATAAAGTATACTTTATTTAAAACATTAATATAATAAAACCGAAAGGGTGTGTACTTATGGAGCTTGGTTTTGTTGAGATAATAAAAGTCATTCTTATCGGTATTATTGAGGGAATAACCGAATGGCTGCCGATAAGCAGCACGGGGCATATGCTTCTTTTCGATGCTTTTGTGCCGCTTAAAATGAGTGAAGAATTCAAGGAAATGTTCTTTGTCGTTATTCAGCTCGGCGCAATCATGGCGGTTGTGGTCATGTTTTGGAAAAAGATGTTTCCCTTTGGTTATGCTGATAAGAAAATACAGATAAAGAAAAGCATAGTTATGATGTGGCTGAAGGTTGTTGTCGGATGTCTTCCCGCCGCGGTTCTCGGACTTCTTTTTGATGATTTCCTTGAAGAACATTTCGGAAATGCCGTAACAATTTCGCTTATGCTTATCCTTTACGGTATAGCGTTCATTCTTATTGAAAATAGGAACAAAAACAGTAAGCCGAAGATTAATTCGATTTCAAAAATCGATTATAAAACGGCAATAATAATCGGATTTTTTCAGGCACTTTCAATGATACCCGGAACTTCACGTTCAGGTGCGACGATAGTCGGTGCACTTCTTATCGGGGTTTCAAGAACTGCCGCCGCCGAATTTACGTTTTTTCTTGCCGTTCCGACCATGCTCGGAGCAAGCGCTTTGAAGCTTCTGAAATTCGGATTGGATTTCAGCGGTTCGGAAATAACAGTTCTCATAATCGGAATGATCGTTGCGTTTGCGGTATCGCTTTTTGCAATAAAATTTCTTATGGAATATGTTAAGAAGCACGACTTCAAGGTGTTCGGATATTACCGTATCGGTCTCGGTGCATTGGTATTGCTGATTTCTCTTTTAACCGAAAATATATAAAAAATCACCGCCAAGGCTCAAACGAAACTTTGGCGGTGTAACTATTTTATTTAGCCGAATCGTTTTGGCGTATTTCAACTCTTCTGACCTTGCCGCTGAAGGTTTTGGGAAGTTCATCGACAAATTCAATGATTCTCGGATATTTGTAAGGAGCTGTATTTGTTTTAACATATGTCTGAAGCTCTTTTACAAGCTCATCGCTTCCTTCAAATCCGGGACGGAGAACAACCGTTGCTTTAACGATAAAGCCTCTTACGGCATCGGGTACACCCGTAACCGCAACCTCAAGCACCGAGGGATGTTCAAGCATAACGCTTTCAATCTCGAAGGGCCCGATTCTGTAACCCGAAGACTTAATAACATCGTCATTTCTTCCAAAATAAACGAATCTGCCCTGTTCATCTCTGTATGCAAGGTCGCCCGTGTGGAAAAATCCGTTTCTGTAAGCATCTGCGGTGTCTTCTTTGCTGAAATTATAGCTTGCAACAACGCCGCAGGGATGTTCTTCGGGTGAAGGAGACTTGATACAGATTTCACCGATAGTACCTCTCTGACAATGGTTGCCGTCCTCGTCAAGAATATGTACCTTGAGACCGGGGGCAGGGAAACCGATTGCGCCGGGTACGGGTTTGGTCCAGGGATAGAGTGTGCAGATGCTTACGGGAGTTTCACTCATGCCGAAGCCCTCGTGAATTTCAAGACCCGTTGCTTCTTTCCACTTGTTGAATATATCTGCGTTGAGTGCCTCACCTGCGGTACAGCAATGTGTTATTGATGAAAGGTCGTATTTGCTGACATCGTTCTGGAGCATAAGTCTGTACATTGTCGGGGGCACGCAGAAGGTGGTAACCTTATATTTTTCAAGCTTTGAAAGGATATCTGCACCATCAAATTTATCGAAGTCATAAACAAGGTTTGCACTTTCGCCCATCCACTGACCGTAGTATTTACCCCAGAGCGATTTTGCCCAGCCCGAGTCGGAAACGGTGAAATGCATACCGCCGTCAACAACTCTGTGCCAGAAAACACCCGTCATTATGTGACCGAGAGGATACTTGAAGTCGTGAGCGATGATTTTGGGATAACCCGTTGTACCCGATGAGAAGTTGATAATCATTGTGTCGTCAACCGTTGTTGCATCTGCACCGGTGGGTCTTGTCCAATTTTCGCTTGCATTGTCAAAGCCGTTTTCAAAGTCAATCCAGCCTTCAACAGCCTTGTGCTTTGTTACAAACTTCTTTTCGATTGTTTCGTATTCGTCTTTTCTGTCGTCAAAATACTCTGTGCAGTTGTCGTCGCCCGTAATAATAGCGTATTTAATCTTCGCCTTATTGCAACGGTAAACATAGTCCTTACCTTTAAGCATATTTGAAGCGGGAACCATAATTGCACCGATTTTATTGAGCGCAAGTGTGATAACCCAGAAAAGATAGCTTCTTTTAAGAATGAGAAGTACGGGGTCGCCCTTTTTGACACCTTCTGAAACAAGGTAGTTTGCCGCCTTATCTGAAAGACGCTTCATATCGCTGAAGGTAAATCTTTTTTCCTCACCTTTATTTGAAACATAAAGAAGTGCAAGCTTATCGGGCTTTTCCGTACCGAGAACGTCAACAACATCATAAGCATAGTTAAAACCGTTCTCATATGTAATATTAAAGTTTTCCTGGCAGTCCTTGAGAGAAATGAATGAATCTCTTGACCTGCCTATAAATTTTTCGTAAATCGGCATTATATGACTCCTGAATGATTATTTGAGTACGAGCGCAATAAACTCCGCCTGAGTATCGCCAACGTTTTTATGTGCGTGGGGAATGGAGGAATCGAAATATGCGCTGTCGCCTTCACTCAGCTCATAGCAGATATCGCCGATATAGAGCAGAAGACTGCCTGAAATAACATAATCAAATTCCTGACCCTCATGTTCATCCATAACGGGGGGATTGCCCGAGGGGTCAATCTTTACAAGGAACGGCTCAGCTTTCTTTGACTTGAAAGTGTATGCGAGATGCTGGAATTCATAACCGGGGTTACGGTTAACAACGAAGCCCTTGCCCTTTTTAACAACCGTGCAGGTTGAAAGTCTGGGTGATTCGCCGCTGATGATGTCAAGGATATCAACGCCGAGAATGAGAGCGATATTGTTAAGAGTGCTGATAGCGAAATCGTATTCGCCATGTTCGAAAGCAATGTAGTTATCCTCGGAAATTTCAAGCTTTTCAGCCATGTCTGCAGCCGAAAGACCGCAGGTTTCGCGAAGGGAAGCAACTCGCAGGCCGATTTCTTTTAATTCAAGCATGTGGGTGTCTCCTGTTCGTAAAAATTAATAATTATATCCGAGTTCAACAGCCTTGATGTTAAGCTCGATAAGACTTGCTTTCTTTGCAGGAACAAGCTTTTTCATTGTTGTTTCAACATTTTCATAGGGCATAACGCCTGCCTTTGCTATAACATGACCTATCATAATCATATTGGCAAGACCGGGAAGGTTTTCATCCGATGCAAGCTTTGTTGCGGGGATATAATAAACCTCAACGTCATCTCTATCAACTTTACGGTCGATGAGTGAGCTGTCAACAAAAATCTTTGCGCCGGGAACAGCCGAAGCCTCAAACTTATCAAGTGATGGAAGATTCATTGCAACAAGAACATTTGGATTTGAAACAATGGGGGATCCGATTTTTGTGTCGCTGAGAATAATGGAGCAGTTACATGTACCGCCTCTCATTTCAGGACCGTAGGAGGGAAGCCAGCTGACTTCTTTGTTTTCAAGAAGTCCGTCATATGCAAGGAACTTACCGGAGAAAAGGATGCCCTGTCCGCCGAAGCCTGCAAGAAGAATCTCATGTGTCATGATTATTCGCCCTCCTTTTCGGCTGTCTTATCCTTATAAACACCGAGAGGATAATAAGGAATCATATTTTCTTCAAGCCATTCAAGAGCCTTGTCGGGCTTGAGACCCCAGTTGGTGGGACAGGTTGAAAGAACTTCAACAAGTGAGAAGCCCTTGCCTTCAAGCTGATTCTGGAAAGCCTTCTTGATAGCCTTCTTAGCGTTCTTGACATTTTTAACGTTGTTGACTGCAACTCTTTCAAGATAGGTTGCACCGTCAACGTTTGAAAGAAGCTCACAGACCTTTACGGGGAGGCCTACCTGCTCGGGATTTCTGCCGTAGGGTGAGGTCTGGGTAATCTGACCGGGAAGAGTGGTGGGGGCCATCTGACCGCCTGTCATTCCGTAAATTGCGTTGTTAACAAAGATAATTGTTATGTTTTCGCCTCTTGCTGCCGAATGAACTGTTTCTGCAGTGCCGATAGCAGCAAGGTCACCGTCACCCTGATAGGTGAAAACGATGTTATCGGGGAGAGAGCGCTTAACGCCCGTTGCAACTGCGGGAGCTCTGCCGTGCGCAGCCTCAATCATATCGCAGTTAAAATAGTTGTATGCAAAAACGGAGCATCCAACGGGTGCTACGCCTACAGTTTTTCCTTCAATGCCGAGTTCATCTATAACTTCGGCAACAAGGCGGTGGATAATGCCGTGAGTACAGCCGGGGCAGTAGTGAAGAGGTACATCGGCAAGTGCCTTGGGTTTTTCGAAAACTATCATTATTTGTCACCTCCGACGGAATTTGCTTTATTGATTGAATTGAGAACATCCTCTGTTGTGGGAATCA
>JAZSDF010000154.1:0-10147 GCA_045531035.1 Acutalibacteraceae bacterium
GGTTGAAGTATTGCAGAAAGAATTCCCGAAATAAGCATAATTAATGTTGCAATTATCATTTTCACTGCCTCCTTTTAATTTATAAAAACGTTTTTTGATTGTTAATTCAAAGCGCCTTGTATTGCCGCCCAAATTATATAAACTAACATATAAAGCTCCTGAAATATCAGCTCTATATACTGAACAATCATTATTCTCATCTCCTTTCTTTGAATTGCAATTTTATTGTACAAAAACAAATTTTAAAAATATAGTAGCTAAATGATTAAGATTTTCTTAAATTTTTAATGTTTCAGGTGTTGCAACACTAAAGTATTCCGGGTTCATTAAATAAGTGTAAAATTTTAACAGTTTTGATGCAAACAAATTCTTAAGAATTTATTAATTCTTGTTATTTGAAAATCAAATATGCACTTTTACTCCGAAACAATAATTTTTGTTTCAACATTATTTTTCACGCCGAAAAACTCATTGTTTTCTTTAATCTGAATGAGGTCGTATTCATCGCTGACTTTCTTTCCGTCTTTATTAACCAGCCAACACTTTGTTTCAAGGTCAATAACACTCATTTCAACCTTGCAGGCAATACCATAGTCCGATTCGTTAAAAACAACCGAGTTGAATTCGCCGTCTGTTGAAAGCTGTGTTCCGTTTTTATCAAATATTCTTACAATATTATCGGGTTCAATGCTCTGTGCTTCGCCGATGCGTGCAACAAAACGGTCATTGAAAACAAGTTTGATTTCGTTATATTCGCAAGGTATAATTTCTGTTCCTTCTGAATTTCCGACACCGAACTTAAAACTTCTTCCGCAATGCTTAATGAGCATTGTATAGTTATCGTTAATCGGATAAAGGTTTTCTGTCTCGCCTTCCTCAACACGGCACAGCAGATTGCCGTAATTATCAAACATATAATATTCGGTATCGGTATAACCGTATATTAGGCCGTTATCTGTAAATCCTGTTCCATTAAATTCATAATCAGCAATCTTCTGACCGTTCAGATCAGCAAAATACGCTTTGCCGCCAAACGATTCAACAGATAGAATAGGTTCGGCACCGTCAGAAATATTATTGATTCTTCGGATTTCACCTCTGAAAAATGCAATTAATTCTTTACCGTTTTCATTAACCAACGCTGAATGTGCTGACTTGTCAATAAATTTTCTTGCAATAAATCTGTCTTTGCTTACAGCGTGAACAGAAACATATGCAGGATTCAGAAGGATACTGCCGTCCTCATTTGCTATTCCGACATCACCTGACATTGAATCGGAACTATAACAATATTTATACCCGAATCCTGCGTCAGAAAATGTATCAACATAAACACTTGATGATTGAACAGAATTATCTTCTGCTGTAGATATTACCGATTTATTCATTCCACTCGTTCTGGGCAAAACAAAGTTTAATGCTATTGCAAACACAGCGACAATTGCTATGAATGATAATAATGAGCAAAAACGATTCCGGTTAATCTTTTTGTTCCATTTTATTTGAACACCCTCTTTTTATTTCACAAAAAAGCTATAGATTCTTTTAAAAATCATCTTAAATAAATCAACTATTCTGTCCCATAAAGTAGGTTCTTCAAGCATTTCTCCTATAGGTGTTTCGTTTATTTTGCAAGTTCTTTTTGCGATAATCCGTCCCGAATTCACACACTCCGAAATATCAATACTTTCAGAGTAACCGAATATACTTCCTGTAACACCTACATTTATAGAATTAACCGAGATATCACCATTGTTGATACATCTGTTTATAATTACTCCTGTATCTGCAAACCCGACTATTCCTCCGACATAAGTATATTGAATTACTGCAGGTTTAAAAATACTTTCATCTTTTCCAACGATATCGATCTTCATTTCCGATATACATTCTGATATTTCGGTTTTTGCATTTTTGTCGTCGATATATCCGATTATGCCACCCGTATAAATATCTCCGCCTGCAACAACATTTATCATTCCTTCTGCTTTGCAGGAATATATCTTGCTGTCACTGCCGTATGCAACAACAGAACCTATATAATAGTTTGAATAGTACGGGAAATCCACATATATTACAGTGTTTTTGAGATTCAGATTTCCGATTGATGCCGAATACACAAAACCAAACAACCCCAGATTATTCGTTTCTTCGGTTTCAGAATCTGATTTCAACGACAGATTATTAATCGAAAAACCGTTACCGTTAAATTCACCTGTAAAACGTTCAAATGATGTGCCAATTGGCGCCCAGTTTTCATAAGCCGACAAATCAATATCGTTCATAAGAATATATTTACCGTCAAGACCTTTACGGATCTTGTTCAAATCCTCAGCGGTATAAATTGGGGTATAGCCCCCAGAGATTTCATTGGCTTCAACTGCAAAAGCAACGTTAAGCACATCGAAGCACAACATAAAGGTCAGAATAATTCCTAATGCCTTTTTCATTTTGTTTTCTCCTTTTAAAATTTTCACGATAAAATGTTATACGCAATTAAAACATCTGAAGCAATTTTTCCAATGCTTGAGTCAATGACTAAAAATCTACTTGAAAGAATTCCGATATGTATGATACTACTCCCGAGATAATCATTACTATAGACATAAATACAATTAAAAGCATTGCGAAAAAATTTTGCTCAAATCTGTCATAAAATCCTCCCTGACTTTTCTTTTTAAATATCATATCCGTTGCAGATTTCAAAGGATTGAGCAAGAGCAACCGCCTCTTCAACGCTGTTAGTGCTGAAGCTGATGTCAATAATTCTGCCGTCCTTCATTGCGCAGAAATCGCCGTAAACAACAGCAGAGCCGTCAGAAGAGTCGGAAATAAAAAACACTCCAAGATATTTTTCTCCTGCAATTTCAACAACCCTTGCCTCACGTTTGTATGTAATGGTTTGCAGAAATTCTTCGGAAAACGTTTCTTTGTTGTTTGTTTTTACGATTTGTTCCCAGAGGTCAAGGCATTCTTCGGCGTATTCAATAACAGTTGTGCTGCTTGCATCATAGAAAACTATGCACAAATCGTCGCCGTCATCTTCCGCAATAAAATATGCGCCGCAGTCATAAAGCAAGCTTTCGTATGATTTGTAGTCCTCCTCCGTGCCTTCGGCAAAGCGGCTGTCAAGGGTGAATTTGAGATTTGCCCAATGGTTTGAATAGGTGTTGCCGTTAACTGTGCCCTTGGTGTATTCCGTGTCCGATGAAGCGAGAACAAAATCCCCCTCAATGCCCTCAAAAATATTGACTTCGCTATTTTGGGGTGCATCTTTTCCGCTGAGTTTTTCAAATATTGCAGGGATTACGAATGAGGTGAGCGTGAATGAAATAACGCCTGCTATTACACCGACGAGTATCTTCTTCCACGGGGTCATCTTCTTCGAGTCATTTTTCGGCTCATCTTCTCCAAGAATTTCACAAAGGCAGACTTCACCTTCGTCAAGCTGTTTGCCGCAAGTTTTGCAATACATAGTTTTTACCTACCTTTCTTTTGTTTTTGTCCCTTCGTTTTATGTAAGAGAAAAATTGTTCCTCTGTTATATAAGTGTTGAAATCCAACAGATTTAATGCGGATATTTTCTTAAAAGCCCGTTGAATTTGGGAATAAAACAAATAACAGAATGTTTTTTCTAAATCAATCCGCAACATATGTGACAATTATAATTTATTTAAATTATTCTTATTTTTCAATAGTCACCGCAACATCGTTGACTTAGAATGCAACATCGTAATTGACATTGATTTTTTCATAGTTTATTATAAAATTAGAGTAATATATTTAAAAAGGAGTTGACAGAAAATGAAAATATGTATCTGTGATGACGATATTATTATTCATCAGGAAATAAAAGATTACCTTGCTCCATTTTTTACCCAAGCAAACACGCCATCAATTACCGACTGCTTTTCGGGTGAAGAACTGATTTTCCAAGGCTCAACTCCGAACTGCTTTGATATAATCTTTCTGGACATTGAAATGGGTAAAATCAACGGCATAGATGCGGCTGCGGAAATAAGAAAATACTCGCCTGAAACGATTATAATTTTTGTTTCGAGCCACAGAAACTATGTTTTTGATGCTTTCAAGTGCGAGGCTCTGCACTATATAGTTAAGCCGATAAAGCAAGCCGAATTTCAGGATGTTTTTAACCGTGCATTGCATAAATACCGTGTTCTTAACAACTGCTTTCCGATTAAATGGAATCACACACGCAGCAACATAAGAATCAGCGACATTATGTACGTAGAGGGTTTCAAGAGAAGACTGCTTGTCCACACAGAAAATGAAACATTCAACCATATCGGCAAAATCTCCGATGCTTATGATCAGCTAAAGGCTCACGGATTTGTTCTTATCCATCAGGGATATGTTGTCAATATGCATTATATCCAGACATTTTCAAGCGATGAGGTTGTTTTGCTCAACGGAGAAAAAGTTATGGTCAGCGTAAGAAAAAGAGCAGAGGCTCTGCAGATATATGACAGATATATTCAGAAATGGAAGTGGTGAAATGTCGGAATATATTATTAATTTTTTGGGAAACTGTTGTGAACTGTTTATCATTATTTTCTTTTTGAAAGACAATTATAAATTGAGAATAAAAATGAAATACGCTATCCCCCTTTGCGTATTATTTCTGATATTTCAGTTTGTAAGTAACAATTTATTTTTAGGAAAATCATATTGGGTAATGTTTAACTGTGTTTTATTTATTTTTCTCATTATTTTTTTGTATAAAATGCAAATGTGGCAGAGAGTCATATACACAATTATGATTTATATTATCATGGCTTTTTCTGAAGCAATATTAGGTATGGCATTATCTCTTGGATTCAATATCGGTGTTTCAGATATACATAATAACATTTTACTATTTGCAACAGGAACATTAAGTTCAAAATTTTTAGCTTACATTTTTATTTTGTTTACGAAAGTAAAACGATTAATAATCAGAAATAAAGATATTAAGTATAATACTCTTTGGATATTCTTACTTCCTGTCGCTTCGATGTTAATTATGCTGTTATTTTTGAGATGCTGCTATCAGATTGAAGATACAGGATTTAGAATTATAACCCTTATTACTTCCGTTATTCTTGCTTTTGCAAATATCGCAATTTTCTATATAATCGACAAGCAAAACGAACTAATTGAAACAAAAGAAAAACTGTTGTTTACCGAAAAGCATATCAACAATCAGGTTATTCATTATCAGGATTTATATAAATACCAAAATGAAATGCGGATATTCAGGCACGATATCAGAAACCGCCTTGTTTCTTTAATCGGTCTGCTGAAACAGTCGCAAACGGATAAAGCGATTTCGGAAATGGAAAGCAACCTTAACTGGATAAACGAAATGAACGATAATATTGTCAATAGCGGCAATCCCGTTATTGATGCTATCCTGCAGTCAAAGCTGCGTGATGCAAAGCAAAAAGGAATTTCAATCGAAATATTCATCAGATTTTCCGCCGATGTTGAAATTGACGAAATTGAACTCGGAATAATTCTCGGCAATGCGCTTGATAACGCAATCGAAGCTGTTGAGAAAATCGCTGACGGCGAAAACAAAACAATACAGTTCAAGCTCATTTCAACCAAGGACAGAATCTCGATTTCAATTGAAAACCCCGTCAAAGATAATGTTGATGTTAATAATCTTTCAACAACAAAGGTGAATAAGATTTTCCACGGCTACGGCGTTGAAAGAATTAAACAAATCGCAAGGAAATATGACGGCTTCGCAAACTTCACTTGCGAAAACAGAATTTTCACAACAAATATAAATATGGCGAATATTAAACCGAAGAAATAAAGTGTTATATACTTGTATTATCCAAATTTTATATTTTCTTAAGGGTTTTTGGAAAGCAGGAAATTGGGAATTATTTTTGCTTTTTATATGGGATAATTAAGCACAAAAACCTCAAAAAATCTACACCCAATAATAACAAAAATAGCGATTAAATAACAAAAATAGCGATTAAATAAGTTTCTGAATAAGGAGTTTTATGCAACTATTTATTACAATTGAAGCACAAAATGCCACAGATAATGGATTGTTTGAAATCTTTCGAGATATAAATCAACAGTTATCTTTTGTTACAGATAATGATTCAGATCTTGAAATTATTAATAATTACGGAAACGAATTCCGCATAATATCTGTTATACCGTCTTGTGTTGACGATGACTTTTGGAAGGCGTCAGGATGGAAAGAGCGCAAACAAATTTGGCGCAAGAAAAAAGAGGCTGATATCCGATTGCGTATAGATTATAATCGTTTTATAGAAGAAACACTTGAAAATCGAAGACTTATGTTTAATGATATAATTGTAAAATCAATTCAAGTAATTCAAGAAAAATCAATAGGTGATTTCCAAGGTGTAAAGCTTATTGAAGATATTCTTGAAGCCTTGAATATTACAAAATCACAGTTAAGTACTTTAGAACAAGCAAAGTAGTATTCAAATTTGACAATGCTACAGAAAGAAAAAGAATTCAAAGTAATCTTTATAAATTAATTTGTATAAAATTTCAGCAGGCAACATCTTTTAAGGTGTTACCTGCTGTTTGCTTTTAATTAAAGTGTTTTTTGAGGATTGGTATATGTTTCGGGTTGATTTTCTGACATTCTGTTTTGTATGGAATTCCGATGCCGTTATCATTTTCTTCCAATTGGTTCATGTCTGTTATAACAACCCATTTGCCGTCGGTTTTGCCCAAATATCCCATAAAGACAGCAATCGGACAATCGTTAAAAGCGACATGAACACTTCTCATATCCTGAGTATCCGTTTTTAGATGAATATCATCGGAAGTAACCTCAACTGTATCCTCGTCAGAAGAATATATTTGCGAAATCGCATCAAGAAAAGATGTTTCCTCAATTTTACTGCCGCCAAGATAAACTGTTACAGCATCTCCCGATTTCGGAATATGGTAATCTTTGCGGACATATAACGAATCGTCAAGGAAAGAGCGCACAACAACAAAAGTATGAGACGGGTCTTCTTTAACTTCATTTATTTCCCATTTTGCATCTGCCGTCTTTGCTATGGTTTTACCTTCGGAATACATTCCCGAACAACTGATATATGTATTGCCGTTCCAATGAAGTTCTTCCGAATTTAAAACTGCTGAATGGTCAAAAACAATAACGCCGCCGAAAATCAAAACAAAGAACAAAGCGACAGCAGCTATAACAACTAATCCGATTTTAATAAATCTTTTTGAAAATACCATAAAAGAACATCGCGCCTCCTTGCATTGTTTTACTTATAATAGCATATCCCATCATATAATACAACGTACAAGCACTGCAAAAGGTGACATTTTTAGTGATTTATCATTCCACAACCGTTTCGTAATCGCCTGAACTTTCGATTCGTTCAATCCGTTTTTCATAGAAATCAACCCAATATCGGGCATGAACACGGAACGGCAGAATACCCAACGCATCGTTTTGGTAATCATTGATATCGGGTATATCACGCATTGTTGTAATCGGAAAAACCTTGTGATAGACATTAATCATCTGATTTGCGGTTGTTTGCGAGTTATCAAGCATATAATTTTGCCCGAAATAAATCAACATTCCGTCTTTAGCCTGAACCTTAACACCTGTAACAGAGCGGTCAAAGAAATCATCGTAATAGATTTCAAGAGGTTGGTTTTTCATTTTTTTGCCATGTTCTTCCGACAAAATCAATATGGTATCGGAACACTTTTCGGTTCCGTTGGAAGGTATAAAATTACCCGTGTGAGGCTTAATCTGAATATAATCCGAATAATGTCCCTTGATATCCTCTTCATATTCAATCCAAACCATAAACCTGCTGTCAATAATACCATGTTCATCTCTGAGACCGATGGCGCAGTTGTAAGCGGCAAATTCAAAACCGTCTCTGCAAAGGTCAACAGATTGGTTTACCAAAGGATAATAGTCGGGATTTTCAAACTCGGTTGCAGGAACCGAATTTTTAAATTTTTCTATCTCGCTTTCGGGCAGAGAATAAACAATCTTTTCGGGTACGCCGTAGGAAAGAATATTATTGCAAATACGATTATACTCCGTCTCCGAAATGTCGATGTCATCAATTGAATAAACCTCTGTTTCGGCTTTCTCAAACGATACACCCAAATCAACCGCAAGTATCGGTAAAACTGTAACCAACAAGGCAAGAATAGCTGCAAGTGCCTTTTTCTTTGATGATGTTTCTATCTGATATTCGTGGTCATTCTGCCAAAGGCATTTCGAAGTCATTACAAACGAAACAAGGTTCATAATTATCGAAACCAAAGCAAGCGGAATAATAATAAATGCGGCTTCGTCAACAGCTCTGAAATCGGTTTCTTCACTTATTATCATCGCACAGTAAAGCCATATCAAATAAATCGGTGCAAGAACATTTGAGAAAGCAGTAAACCCGTAAGGGATATTTTTCTTGTATTCTTCTTTAAACGGTGCGGTAAGGTCACGCAGACCGTAGAGAAGATAACACCATTTAACAACATTTGCTACACATGAAGCAATATATAACAGATGCGGTATCCAGAAGATTTCCGAAGGAAGTGCAGGAGTTATTGCAAAGGCAATCTCTGTAAGAGTAAATTCCGCAGAACCGAAAATCAAAGATTTTTTCAGCCTGCCGTTTGCTTTGCTCAGGCAGAACATTGCCACAAGAAAAATAACCTGACCGATGTATTTTGTGATTTCGCCTGTGTTGATGATTATATTAATCTGAAAGCTAATCAGACAAAATCCGAAAATCAGCAAATTCATTGCTTTTTTCATTGAAAGATTCGGATAATATGAATGTACCTGCGATAGTCTGTGCTTAATAACCGTTTTATCACCCAAATCGTTTATTGCACTTTCGGCGGCTTTTTCTTCGTCCATACCGATTGCAAGGTTTGTTTCGTATTTGCACATCAGGTGATCGAAAAGCTCGTCACGAACATTCTGTCTTTCCTTTTTAGACATTATACCCGAGCAAAGGAAATCAAGTATTTCGTCAAAATTATGCTCCTGCAAGCTTCGCACCTCCCAGAACCTTGCCCACGGCAGTTGAAAAGGTTTTCCACTCCAGTTCTCTGCCTGCAAGTTCTTCACGGCCCTTGGCAGTTATCTTGTAATATTTGCGTTTTCTCCCCTCTGCCTCGCACCAATAGGCTTCAAGACACTTTTCAGCCTCAAGTGAATGTAGAATCGGATAAAGCGTTCCTTCGTTAAGAGTGAACACCTCTTCGCTTTCCATTTCAATTGTTTTTATAATCTGATAACCGTACATATCACGCTTTGAAATTACGCTTAAAACCAAAAGAGCTGTGCTTCCTTTGGCAAGTTCCTTGCTGATTTTCATAACAAAAAAACTCCTATACATAGAATTACGATACATCGAGTATCTATGTATAGGATAACATTATTATATTTATTTGTCAATAGTTCCTGATAAAGTGCAGTTATTTTTGTGTGCACGTGCTATTCATTCAAAACTATCGTTTATCAGAACGTGAACAAATTCGAAAACAATTCACGGATTATTTCAAATTTCATCACGGAACGAACACTTTATGAAAGCTTCATGATGAGATCTGCGATGGGCTGGATAAAGGTTTCTGTGAAGAAGGTTGCAATTGCATCAAAAAACTTGCCGATTAAAAAAGGAATTCTTGCAATACCTGTGGGTTCCTGTGCTTCAACTTCATATGTTATTCTAATAATATAAACTCCTTCCAATTCATCAATGTGCATTTCTTCTTGCAAGAGATAAAAACCTCTTTCCACTTTACCTGTTGACCTCAAAACATAATATTTAATATCCTCTTGAGAACAAGACAGTATATAGCCTTCTTCGGCATAAACATAAATAACCGATGAATATGTTTTTCCTTCTTCAAACACTTCAGCTTCCACAACTTTGTCGAAAGGTCCTTCGGTGTATGTTGCCTTGAATTTGCTTTTATCATATGTGATACCTTCACCGCCTACGGTAAGGAATTCACCGCAGTCAGCAGGAGTTTTGCCTGCAATTTTCGGATCAAGCGTAATTTCTATATTTTCAACAACCTTATCAGGTTCGAATGCAAATGCATTCATCGGTGCAACTGCCGTAATCATTATAAGAGCGAGAAT
>JAZSDF010000088.1:0-9483 GCA_045531035.1 Acutalibacteraceae bacterium
CACTCTGCCCGATAAAAGTGCATCGGCAAACAGAGTTGTTTCAAACGCAAAGATTTTTGCAAAGCTCGGATATAAAACTGTTTTCATCGGTGCATCGGAAGATTCTTTCGAGGGCTTGAGACCCGTTGACGGCTGTGATGATATGTTTGAACACGCTCACCCTACATCAACCAAGCAATGGCTGATGCATATGCTGAGCGTTGAGCATATCGAAGCTGTTATGAAGAATTATGACGATGTCAAAAAAATAATTCTTTATAATGTGCCGATGTTCACTCTTCTGAAAATGAAAAAAGCTTTCTCAAAGAGAAGCATTGAAGTCTGCTACGACTGCACCGAGTGGACAAAAGACACCGACGGTTCACTACCCAAACGCATTTTCAAGGCTTTTGACGAAATTCTCATAAGCAACTTTGCTCATAAAGTTGCCGACGGCATGATTGCCATAAGCAAAATGATGGAGAAGAAATATAAAAGCAGTAAAAATCTGCTTATTCTCCCTCCACTCGTGGATATCAATGATAAAATCTGGCATCAGACTCCCGAATTGCACGAAGGTGTTTTTGAATTCTGCTTTGCGGGTATACCCGACGGCAAAAAAGAAAGCCTCGACAAGGTTGTCGAAGCCTTCTGCAGCATCAACAAAAAGAATACTCATCTTCGCATTATCGGTATCACAGAAAATGATTTCAATAATATTTATCCCGAATGTTATATACCCAAAAATGTCCGTAATAAGATAACATTCATGGGCAGACTTTCGCACGAAGAAACAATAAGATATGTTCTCGGTTGTGACTGCTATATATTCATCCGATGTTCGGATAAGCGGAATAACGCAGGTTTCCCCACCAAATTTGCAGAGGCATTTACCTGCGGTGTACCGATTATAACAACCGATGTCAGTGATGTCGGCGAATACATCAGAAAAAGCGGCAGAGGCAGCGTTTTAAAGGATATGACAACAGAAAGTATATCCGAAGCAATGATTTGCCGGATTGAAAACAAAATTCAGTCAAAATCACTTGACGATGAATTTCACTATGAATCATTCACTCAGCCGACAGAGAATTGGTTGAAATAAAATGGAAGGAGGAAAATATGCTTAAAAACGGTTTTTCGTACGGTCTGATTCAGAAAATTGCCGTGCTGTATCTTATCGTTTGGACCATTTCTCCTCCTTTGCAGGTTGATACAATCTACAGACTGATCGCACTCGCTTGCGCCGTTCTGTGGGTCGCAATATGGTTTATCAGAGAAAATCCTATAACTCTCGGCAAAGAACAAATCTGTGCAATATTTTTTCTGCTTGCAGTTTTAACTGTTGTTTACTTTGAAAGATATGATTTCTCTGCACTTATAAAGCAAATTGCACTTATTATGCTTGTTATCTGCTTTATGATGACATATTTCTATGATGACAAATGGGATGAACTTTCAGGTATAGTTCCGATTGTTCTCATTCTTCTGACAATATGGAATTATAAAACATTCAACATACTCATTGAAGACCACACCATAGCAAGGCTTTTAGTGAGAGATGATGAAGCAACATATGAATATCTCAGACAAGGTATCGGCGGTTACAGCCTCATTTATCCGCAGGTTTGTATCTCTCCACTTATTCTTGCATGGACCTTCAAAGCATTTAAAAGCAACAAAATATTCTTTGCAATCGGAGCAGTATGGGCATATACGTTTGTAAGAGTTCTTGAACTTGCCGGATATTCCATTGCTCTTTTTACAAGTGCAATAGGACTGATTCTTCTTCTATTATACAGAGGCAAAAACATAATCCCTGCATTCATTGTTACAATTCTCGCATTTATCGGAATTATGGCAGCTATTCTATATATAATCCCATTCAGAGAGTGGATACTTGAAACATTTGACGGTACAGCCGTTGCAAACAAAGTAAATGATCTCGTTTCACCTTCTGATCCGGGTGTAACCGGCGACTCGATTCAGTTAAGAATCAATGCTTATTCAAACAGCCTTGTTGATATGCTCAACTATCCCGTTATAGGATCGCTATGGCGTAAAAGCGGTGGCGGTCACTCGGCTGTGCTCGATACAATTTCAAAATACGGATGGCTCGGCGGATATGCCTTTGCAATGATGATTTATCACGTTCCCATTCACTACAAGCATCATTTCAATAATAAGTTTATCGTATCAACCGCCAACGCAACCCTCATCACGCTGATCTTTGTTTCACTGTTTGATTCATTCAATTATTCATTCGCGTGTATGATTATGATTGTTTCCTCACTCTTGTTTGAGGATATTATTAAATGGACCGGAGCTGAAAGAACATGAAAGTTTTATGGACAGCAAATTTAATACCTGCCGCAGTTTCGGTTAAGCTCGGGGAAAAATCCGAGGTGCTCGGCGGATGGGTTGAATCTATGGCAGAAAAGCTCAGCAAAAACAACAATATTGAACTGGGCATCGTCTGCAAGTGCGAAGAAAATCTCAGCTTTTGCGAAACGATTGACGGTGTGACCTATTTCAGCCTTTACTATACCTCTTCAACATCTCTGTCTGAGCTCGAAGCAAAATGCGACAAAATTGTTTCGGATTTCAAGCCCGATATTATAAACATTGAAGGCACCGAATTCCTGCACGCAAGAGCAATGCAGCTAACTGCAAAAAAATGCGGTGTTCCGGCAGTTGTTTCTCTTCAGGGAATTCTCAACGGGCAATATTCATATCAATGCGGTCAGCTTCCGATTGACGATATGATGTTTTCCAAATCCATAACTGATATTTTTTCCGCATGGATGCTGCATTTGAGAAAAACAAAATGGTTCAAACCCCGTATAAAATCCGAAAAAGAAATAATAGAAAATGCAAATTATATTCTCGGCAGAACAACATGGGACAGAGCACACTCCTATGCAATAAATCCCCATGCAAAATATTACCCCTGCAGCCGAATACTCCGAAAACCGTTTTATGAAGAAAAATGGAGCCTTGAAAAAGCGGAAAGACATTCAATTTATGTCGGTAACGGCTACAGTGCACTCAAGGGTGTTCACTTTGTTGTTATGGCACTCCCCTATCTCATAAGAGAATATCCCGACGTTAAGGTTTACGTTGCAGGCTATAAGCCATATCAGGAAAAGGACAACCGTTCGATATTCAAAAAAGGCTATGCTGCATATCTCAAAAAGCTTATTTATGACCTCGGTGTCCGTGACCATATTGAATTCACAGGTCCACTTGAAGCACAACAGGTTGCTAAAAAGCTTTCGGAAGTCAATGCATACGTTTTATGCTCAACCATAGAAAACAGTCCAAACACCTTGGGTGAAGCCATGATGGTAGGAACTCCGTGTGTTGCGGCTTATGTGGGCGGCGTATCGGATATGGCAGAGGACGGAAAAGAGGCACTGTTCTACAGAAATGACGACCCTAAGCTTCTCGCATGGAATTTAAAACGCATTTTTGACGATGATAATCTCGCTCTCTCGCTTTCCGAAGCGGGCAAGAAGAAGGCACTCATAACCCACAATGCGGAAAGAAATGCACAGATGCTCATTGATGCATATACAGATATTTTAAAGGAGAAATAATATGAGTTACGCACCGATTATAGTTTTTGTATATAACCGTGCAGACCATTTTATTGAAGTCTATAATGCTCTCGCTTCCTGCAAAGAGGCAAAGGAATCTGAACTTTTCATTTTCTCCGACGGCCCTAAAAACGAATCGGGTAAAGAAAAGGTCAACGAGGTTCGTGCCGCTGTTGCGGCTATAAAGGATTCGGGCGATTTTAAATCTGTTACCGTCACCGAAAGCCCTGTCAATAAAGGGCTTGCCGCATCGGTTATTGCCGGTGTTACAGAAGTTGTCAACAAATACGGAAAGGTAATCGTTGTTGAGGATGACTGTAAGGTTTCACCCTTCTTCTTGAAATTCATGAATAATGCTCTTGATTTTTATGAAAACAACAAAAAAATCGGTTCAATTGCAGGCTATACACCTATGATGGATTTCCCCGATGATTATAAAAACGATGTTTTTGCCGCACACCGTTCATGCAGTTGGACATGGGCAACCTGGAAAGACCGTTGGGAAGGCGTGGACTGGGAACTTAAAGATATAAAAGATTTCTGTGATTCTCCAAAACTTATCCGCCGACTAAATTCAAACGGCAGCGACAGATTTATCCGTCTATACCGTCAGACAAAGGGCAACGGCAGCTCATGGTCGGTGAGATTCGGTGCGCATCTTGTCAGGAATAATCTGCTTACGGTTTATCCGAGATTTTCATATAACAGCAACATCGGCTGCGATGAATCAGGTGTCCACAGCAAATCAGACGATGCCGAAAAAATGCGTGTTGATTTGTCAAAAGCAATCGAAAACCCCGTTCTGACTGATGTGGATACAGATAACAGAATTCAGAAGATTATGAAAAAGCACTATTCCTACGGTTTAGTATCGGAAGTAAAAAAAATCATTGCAACAGTTTTAATTGTTATCAAAGAAAGATTGAGATGAGATAATGGAAAATCAGGCTCTCATAAGCGTAATAATTCCTGTTTACAATGTTGAAAAGTATCTGTATGAATGTGTTGACAGCGTACTTAAACAAACATACGGAAACTTTGAAATAATACTTGTTGATGACGGGTCAACCGATTCTTCGGGTAAAATCTGCGATGAGTATCTCGAAAAAGACGACAGAATCGCTGTTATCCATCAGAAAAACAGCGGACTTTCTGTTGCAAGAAACACAGGCTTATCCGAGTCAAACGGAGACTATATTTATTTCCTTGACAGCGACGATTATATCGCTGAAAATGCTCTTGAACTTCTTATTAAAATTGCAGAAAAAGATAACAGTGATATAGTTTTCTTTGATGCGGTTTCTTTTGCGGACACAAATGATTTTACCGTTAAACAGAACTATATAAGAAAAAACAATTATCAAACAGAGAATGGGCTGAATGTTTTCAGCAAGATGACTATGAACAAGGAATTTCATAGTGCGGTTTATCTTATGCTGTTCAAGAAAACATTTATTGAAAACAATGATTTAATTTTTGTTCCCGGTATTTTGCATGAGGATATGATTTTCACCTATCAGGTACTCTGTTTGGCTTCTGTAGTTTCGCAATGTACTGATGCCCTCTATCATCGCAGATACCGTAAAAACTCAATTATGACATCTTCTAAAACCGTAAAACATTTTACAAGTTGTATTGATGTTTGCAAAATCAATACAAAATTCACTGCAGAAGCATTTGGAACTAACATTTCGCCTGAGATTCTTAATTATTTGTCTCGCTGTGCTTTCAATGTTTTCAATGTTTTCGAAAAGCTCAGTAAGGGCGATAAAAAAAGCTGTAAAAATGAACTTAAGATTTTCAAAAAAGATATCCTTAAAAAAAATGCATTCGGTAATACCGCGTTAAAAATGCGTTGCTACGGAAAATCATTCTGGTTTATGTATAAAGTATTTGACAAAACAGTCGGCAGACTGTTGAAAGGAACAAAATGAGCAGTAAGAAAAAAATTCTGATGGTTATGCCCGTTATGAAAGGCGGAGGTGCAGAAAGAGTTGCATCCCTGCTTCTTAACGAATTTCACCGTAGCGGATATGACTGCGAATTTTTGCTCACATCTTCAAAAACCGAAGATATAATCAATCGCGACCTTAATCCCAACATTCCGATAGCTTCTGTTTACAAAAAGCAAAAAGACGGATTGATTTTCAAATCTTTGGAAATTCTTTCATCGCTTCTCTGCAAGCCTTTCGAACTGTTTGGAATAGCCGTTCCTGCTTGTTTTGCATATCTTTCATTCTTTTCTCAGTATCACTCAGAAATCAAAGCATTGAGAAAAAAACTCAAAAAAGAGCCTGAAACAAAAGTCGTTTCGTTTCTTCAACCGTCCGTACCGATGACTCTCATCGCAGCAAAAGGTTTATCCAATAAAGTTGTTATATCCGAAAGAGCAGACCCGTACAGGCTTCTCAAAAAACGCTACGGTTATAACTTCATAAAAAAATATTATCAGCGTGCCGATGCTGTTGTTTTCCAGACAAACGACGCAAAGGCAGCTTATCCCGATAACATTTCCAAAAAAGGAACCGTTATATTCAATCCCATAAACGATAAACTCCCCGAACTGTATTTCGGCGAAAGAGAAAAATATGTTACTACTTTCTGCCGTGTTTCAAGGCAGAAAAATCTTCCCGTTCTTGTTGAAGCTTTTTCGGAATTCCATAAAGAATTCAATGATCACAGACTCAAAATCATCGGTGAACCTCAGAATGACGATGACAGAGTATCACTTGCCGAAACAAAATCTCTTGCTGATAAGCTCGGTATTGCAGAATATATTGACTTTTTGCCTTTCAGCGCACAGGTACACGGTCTGATTATCCGTGACGCAATGTATGTCAACTCATCGGATTACGAAGGTATGTCCAATGCTATGCTTGAAGCAATGGCTATTGGTATGCCTGTTATCTGCACTGACTGCCCCATAGGCGGAGCTAATGCAGTTATAAAGAATAATGAAAACGGTATTCTTACCGAAGTCGGCAATGCAAAAGAAATGTGCGAAGCAATGAAAAAGATTGTAAGTGACAAAGCGTTTTCAAATAAGCTTTCTCATAACGCCGCACAAATCAGATACGAACTTTCACTCGAAAACACAGCAAAAAAATGGATGGAGCTGTTATAAATGAACAATTTCTACCCGATAAAAAACAAAAAAGAGCTTGAGATGTTTATCAAAACAGACAGAATCGCTTGCTTCGGATCTGATAAAATCAGTTTTGAAAAAAAACTTCGCAACCCTTTTAAAAATAATCTGGCAAACTTTTTGAAATTACTCAGAAAATACGAATACCTTTGTTATAAACGTGACTCAAGCAAAAATCCCGTTCTTTCCAGAATTGTTTCTTTGAAAATAAAACTGACTGACATAAAAAAGAATAATCTTTCACTCAAACTCGGTGTTGAGATAAATCCGTTTCATTGCGGAAGAGGGGTCAGAATATGTCATCCGAATGTTGTCATCAACGGATATACAGGCGATAACTGCATATTCCACGGCAATAATGTCATTGGAAACAAAAAAACAGGTGCCAAAACAGACATCCCGAAAATCGGAAACAATGTTGACATCGGAATCGGAGCAATTATTATAGGTGATGTTGTTATTGCAGATAACTGCGTTATCGGTGCAGGTGCTGTTGTAACAAAATCGTTCACTACACCAGGTACAGTAATAGCAGGTGTTCCTGCAAAAGAAATCAGCGGAGAAAAATAATGGATAAAAAAAGTTTGCTTATCGTTATCCCTCACCTGACCATAGGCGGAGTTCAGAAAACTCTTATTTCCGCTTTAAAGGCATTGGATTACGATAAATACGAAGTTACTCTTTATTTAAGAAAAAACCGCACAGATCTTCTTGAATATATTGATAAACGAGTTAATATTATCATCAACACCGACCCCAATCACTATTACAGAAAGTCCTATGCAATTTCACTTCAGTTAAAAATACTTTTAAACAGGATTTTGGGAAGAAAAGAAAAAAATGTTTTTCTTGAGCGTGAACTTGCAGATAAAATCCTTGATGATATGATGCAATATGAAAAAAAAACATATTTTACATCAGAAAAATATGATATCCCAATGGCTTATGTTCAGGGATACACCGCACTTTTTGTTGATAAATGCATTGATGCTGATAAGAAACTAATTTTTTTTCATACAAGCGTTGATGAAATGCACGATATGCATAAATCCATTCTCCTCGATTTTGACGGAATTGCAGCGCTTCATAAAGAACAAAAAGAGCTTCTGAATCAATGGTATCCCAAACACAAATCAAAAATAACCATTGTCGAAAACTACACGGATAAAGATTTGATAACCGAACAAAGCAAGGAATTTTCAATCCCCGAAACAGATAAAACAGTCCTCTGTTCATGCGGAAGACTCACACCTGTCAAAGGCTTTGATATGGCTGTTGAAGCGGCAAAAAATCTTAAGGATAACAATGTTGATTTTATTTGGTATTTTGTTGGCGACGGTCCCGAAAGAACCAACCTTGAAAATAAGATTGCGGAATACAGTCTTGAAAACAATATTGTCATCACGGGAATGAAGAAAAATCCCTATCCCTATATGGCAGGCTGTGATATATATGTTCAGCCGTCATACGAGGAAGCTATGCCGGTTACTATACTTGAAGCACACAGACTAAACAAACCCGTTATCACAACCGCAACCGTTGGCGGTTGCAAGCTCGTGGAAAATGATGTGAACGGTATAGTGTGCAAAATTAATTTCATGGCAATTGCAAAAAGTATAACAAATCTCATTAACGACAAAGAAAAATACAACAATATATCAAATACTCTCAAATCAATTGACTATTCACATGAATTTGAAAAATACAAAGGACAATGGAAAAATCTTCTTGAGGGGTGAAAACAGTGAAATACAGCATACTTGTTCCTGTATACAATGTCGAAAAATATCTTGAGCAGTGTGTTGAATCCCTGCTTAACCAAACTTACACAGGCAAATATGAGGTGATTCTTGTTGACGACGGTTCAACAGACTCGTCGGGTTTAATTTGCGACAGATATAAAAAAAGCAATCCTGATAAAATCAAAGTTGTTCATAAAGAAAACGGCGGACATACCTCCGCCAGACTTGAAGCCATAAAAAACGCAGCCGGTGACTACTGTCTTTTCTGCGATTCTGATGATTTCGTTGAAAATAATCTTCTTGAAACGGTTGAAAATGTTCTCAGCGAAAATCCCGATACAGATATGGTTATGTATTCTTTCGGTTATTATGAGAACGGTGAAAAAAAACCTCGCAAGATTTCTGCTTTTGAGGGCGCTGAGATTTTTAAAGGTGAACAAAAGAAAAAGCTTTATGAATCGCTTATAACCACACCACACTTAAATACTTTGTGGACAAAAGCGATTAAAACTGAAATTCTTAAAAACGATCCTACAGATTATTCCAAAATATCAAACAAAGATATCGCCGAAGATGCATATGCTATTTCTTATTTTTTAACTGATTGTCAAAAGATTATAAATATAAATAAACCTTTATATAACTATAGAACAAATCAAAAAAGCATTTCACGTTCATATAACCCTCAAAAAATTGAAAGAAAAAATATGTTGTTCCTGTATCAACGCTTTATGGAGCTTCTCCCTGAATGGGGAATGAACAATGAAGAAACAGTAAACAAAATATACAGTGCATGTTTCAGCAACGCAATGTATCTTTTCAAAAAGCATTATGAATATGCAAAAAACAGAAATGAACGAAAAACAGTTCTTGAGTACAATTGGAATTCTATGCTTTTTGATGAAGTAATTGCAAATCCTCAAAAATACGGGAATGGTAACAATATAAAGCTCTATCAAATGTATACAAGCAAAAAGTATTTTTCGTTGTATTTTTTCTTTTTAAAAAACAAAATCTA
>JAZSDF010000026.1:0-4021 GCA_045531035.1 Acutalibacteraceae bacterium
ACATAAAGCTCCATCCAATCCTCGGCAAAAAATCTTCTGAGTTCAGGCTCTAACTCTTTATGTTTTTCAACATAGATTTCGATAATATCCTTGAAGCTCTCATACTTTGCTATGTCCATATCTCCCCAAAGAGAATCTGTCCATATTGCATCAAGCAAAGCCTGATATTTTTCTTCATCATATCCGTATTCTCTTAAATATTCGCTCGGGTCGTTGTTGATTAAAACTTTTCCTAAATCAAAAATTACATTCTTAATCAAATCAATCACCCCTTTTACGGTTAAAGTATACCATGATATGCACTGTATTTCAAGAAAAAACCGTGTACGGTAAACGCACACGGTTTTTTATGTTTATGCAACGGAATATCTTTTTGCTCTTTCGAATTCCTCGGGAGTGCCGAAGCCCTCGGCGAGATTTTCATTTATGAGCTTAACAATTTCATCGTGAAGTTTTTTGTTAGCATCTTCAACTGTCATTCCCTTTGTCGAGAAAGGTTTACCTATTCTTGCGGCAAGGGTTTTACTTCTGAATTTATATTCACCCGTAACCGCAACCGGAACCATCATTGCATCATTTTTGCAGGCAAGAGAAGCTGCTCCGTATTTAAACTGTCCGATCAAATCATTGGTCTTGTTTCTTGTGCCTTCGGGGAAAATTCCAAGAGCACCGCCGTTTGAAAGAACAGCATTTGCAGAAGCCTTTGCTTCTTCATCATGTCCGTTACGGTTGACACAAATACAGCCTGCAAGCTTGAAAAACCAAGCAAACTTACTTTTAAAATATTCGGATTTTGCCATATAATTTATTGCACGGTGTGTAGCTTTTGCGGCTAAACACTGGTCAAGCACGTGCTTGTGATTACTGCAAATTACAACAGGTCCATTTTTAGGAATATTACCTTTGCCAAATATTTTCGGGCTATAGTAAAAGGTAAACAACGGTTTCAGAATGGGAGATAACAACTTAAATCCCCAGGTTCTCGGCTTTTTTACCATCAGCAAACAGCCTCCTTTGCGCTCTCCTTCTGAAGCTTCATGAAGTCAATTTTGTTATACGCTGTTTTAGGAAGAAGATCGACAAATTCGTAAATATAAGGAACACTGTAGTGCATGAGCTTCTTTTTGCAATATGCACGGATTTCTTCTTTGGTTGCATCATTCTTTTCTTTTCCGTTTTTAAGAACAATGTATGCTTTTGCAACCTCTTTTTTATACTGATGAGGAACGGAAACAACAACGCACTTGTCAACAAAATCAAGCTCTTCAACAACGCTCTCAATCTGTGTGGGATACACATTGAAACCTGATGTTATCATCATTCTTTTTAGTCTGAGTTTATAATGAATAAAACCATCCTCGTCAATCATAGCCATATCGCCTGTATGAAGCCATGTTTTTCCGTCAGCATGAACACGGAGTGCGTTTTCCGTTTCTTCAGGATTATTTCTGTAACCAATCATAACGGTGGGTCCGCTTATACAGAGCTCACCGTCCTCTCCGGCAGGAAGAACATTGGTTGTATCGGGTTCAACAATGCACATTTCCGTTCCGATAAGAGGCTTACCGATGGTTCTTGATTTATAGTTTTCTCCAACCGAAAGGCAAAGCGCAGCAAGACCTTCTGTCATGCCGTAGCCTTCACAGATTTTGATATTTGAATTATGAGAAGCAAGGAATTCATTAACGCTCTTCTCAAGTTTTTCGGGAAGGGTGTCACCACCGCTTACAGCATACTTCAGGAATGAAAAATCTATTTTATCTGTTCCTTTTGCTTTAAGCAACGCATCATAAAGTGTGGGAACACCGAAAATCATTGTGGGCTTATATTTCTTAAGGATGCTTGCAAACTGCTTTGCATTAAACTGAGGAATAAGAACAGAGCATGCTCCGAAGCAGAAAGAAACATGTACACACACACCTAATCCAAAGCCGTGGAAAACAGGAAGAATTGCAAGAATTTTGTCACCCGACTTAACATCTCGGAGAGTGAGAACAGCCTGAACACCGAAAGCGTTGAAATTGCTGTTTGAAAGCATGATATCCTTGGGAGTACCGGTTGTTCCGCCGCTGTGAAGAATTATCGCAACCTCTTTGTTTTCATCACCCTTAGGGCTATATTCCGCAACTTTTCTTGACTTTGCAGCAAATTCATTCCATGACATGTATCTTTTATCTGATTTGTCATATTTAAAATTCTTAATGGATTTAAGAGCATAAAGCGTCTTCATTACTGCAGGCATTGATTCGCCGGGAGAAGCAACAATAACCTTCTGAACAGGTGTTTTATCAATGATGTTCGCGAGCTTTTCTGTGCAAATATTAACACACAAAACAACCTTGCTTCCGACTCTGTTAATATGATTTTTGATTTCTTCCTGTGCCGAAAGAGGATGAAGAATATTTGCAACAGCACCGATTCTGTTAAGAGCGTAAATGCTGATAACTGCTTCAGGTGTGTTGGGCATAATAATCGTTACAATATCACCCTTGCGAACTCCGAGAGAATAATATGCACCCGAAACACCTTCGATTTTTTCAACAAGGCTTCTGTAAGTGCACTTTGTTCCGAAATACTCATATGCAAGCGAATCGGGTTGATTTTCCGCAGTCACTTTAAGCATACCGAACATTGAAAAATCCGGAATCTCAAAACCAAGCGGCAGACTGCTGTTTTCATACTTAAAAAACGGATTGATAACTGTCTTACTCATTTTATACCTCACATTATATTAATATCCTGTTTTCCGCCTCTGGTCAAAAAATATGTTCCGACAGCAAGAAATGCTACAGCTGATGCCATAGCAAAATATTTAACAGGAATTTCCTTGCGGTTTAATTCATTCTGACTTAAAAAATCAATAATCCGCTGCTTTCCTGATCGGTCAAGAGAAAGAGAACCGACCAATCTGATAAATTCGTTTATATCTTTTTCAATCATAATAATTGCTCCTTTTCAAATTCTTTCTTAAGCAGTTCCCTGCCCTTTTGAAGCCTTTTTCTGACCGTATCTTCATTTATATCAATAATTTCGGCTATTTCCTTGCTCTTGTATCCTTCTACATAATAAAGCGTCATTACAATTTTATATTTTGCGGGCAGACTCATAATAAGCTCAAAAGTTTCATAATCATTCTGAGCAATACCGATGTTCTCAACATCATCAATATTTACGGTATCTCTTCTCAACCTGAACATAAGCATATTCTTGCTTATATTTGCTGACACCTTTATCAACCAGGCTTTGCGGTGTTCCTCATCATTAAATTCCGGAGCTTTGGTTAAATATTTCAGAAATGTTTCCTGAACCGCATCCTCCGCATCATAAGGATTGCATAAAATACAGTATGATATTCTGAAAATCAGCGAGCTGTATTTTTCGACAAGCTCTTTTAATTCCTCATCAGAATTTTTGCTTTTCTGTGTCAGAATTGGGAACACCTCCTTTTTTCGATAGCATCCATTATAGAAACAATTCAAGCTTCCAAAATGTGAAAAAAAAATTGTAAACAAATTATGAACTGTTTGTTTCTACACAAAACAACGAAGTTTTATAATAATATCTTGACATCATCATTCATTTATTTTATTATATAAAAGGTTATAAATGCTAACAAAATCAGAGAAGGAAGTGTTTTTCATTGGATAAGAAATATGAAGCATTATTTACCCCATGGAAAATAGGTAACGTTGAAATTAAGAACCGCATTGTTATGTGTCCCATGGGCGGCACATCGCGTTTCGGTTGGTTTGAACTCGGCGGTTGCCACTTTGACAAGGAAGGTGCCAAGCTTTTCCTTGAAAGAGCCAACAACAACGTAGGTCTTATTATCCCCGGTATCGCTCCTCTTCGTGATACATTCTGGGGCAAATGGCTTTGGCAGAATCCCAAGATGTTCGAAGAACTCAAAGAATTCATGGATGAAATCCATAAGACAGGTGCAAAGCTTTTTGTTCAGCTTACAGCAGGTATGGGCCGTTCGTGGGCTATCACAGAGCTTGTTGCTCCCCTTCACAGAAAC
>JAZSDF010000151.1:0-9175 GCA_045531035.1 Acutalibacteraceae bacterium
TTGAAGACGATCAGTTCTATATCATGATTAACGACATAATCAAGGGTAAGGATAACCAGTAATTCAAAAAAAATCATCCCGTATCTTTGGATACGGGATTTTTTGTTATAAAAAAGAGCAGGCGATGTGCCTGCTCCTGAAGTTTTATTTAATTAAAATGCATCAACCGCCGCTTTTTCAGCAGCAAGCCCCTTTTTATAGTTTTCAAGGAAAGCCTTGAAGCCTTCGATGTCATCTGAATCGGGGCTGATTTCGGTTGAATCCTGACCTGCAAACACCTTGTTTTCAAGATATTCATCAAGAGCTTCGTTTTCGCCCTTGCTTACCATGTATTCCGCAAGGATTGCAACGCCCCACGGACCGCCTTCACCTGCAGTTTTCATAACCGAAACGGGAGCGTTGAGTGCCGCACCCATAATTTTCTGACCAGCAACGGGAGCCTTGAAATAACCGCCGTGGCCGAGGATTCTGTCAATCTTAACATCCTCATCTGCAAGAATTTCCATGCCGATGCTGAGAGTTGCTGCCGCAGAGGAAAGCTGAACTCTTGCAAAGTTTTCAAGAGTGAACTTGCTTTCGGGTCCTCTGAAGAACATGGGCTTGCCGCTGTCAAGACCCGTGATAACCTCGCCCGAAAGGTAGTTATATGCAACAAGACCGCCGCAGTCCTTATCGCCATCAAGTGCTTTTTCAAACATCTTGTCAAGCACTTTATAAATGCTGATATCCATTCCGAGTGACTTGCACATTGATGTGAACATTCCTGCCCACGCATCAATTTCGCCGGAACAGTTGTTGCAGTGTACCATTGCAACGGGTTTGCCTGCGGGAGTTGTTACCATGTCGATTTCGGGATAGAGCTTTGAAAGTGCTTTTTCAAGAACAACCATAAGGAATATGGACGTACCCGCGGAAACATTACCTGTTCTGACGCCGACGGAGTTTGTTGCAACCATGCCTGTGCCGGCATCACCTTCGGGAGGACAGAGAGGAATACCTGCTTTGAATTCGCCCGTGGGGTCAAGAAGAAGTGCTCCTTCTTCGGTGAGAGTACCTGCATTTTCACCTGCAACGAGAACCTTCGGAAGAATACATTCAATGTTCCAGGGGAACTGTGAAACCTTCTCCGAGAAAAGTGAAAGCATTTTCTTGTCGTAATCGTTTGTTTCGCTGTCGATGGGGAACATACCCGATGCTTCGCCGACACCGATAACCTTGTTGCCTGTCAGTTTCCAATGAACATAAGCCGCAAGAGTAGCAATGTAGTCAACATCCTTGACGTGTTCTTCGCCGTTAAGGATTGCCTGATAGAGATGAGCGATGCTCCAACGCTGTGGAATGTTGAAGTCGAAAAGTGCGCTGAGTTCTTCGGCTGCTTTGGCAGTTATTGTGTTTCTCCATGTTCTGAAAGGAGCAAGGAGATTTCCGTCTTTATCAAAAGCAAGATAGCCGTGCATCATGCCGCTGATACCGAGTGCACCGACAGATGTGAGTTTAATGCCGTATTTCTCAAGAACATTTGCCTTAAGCTTTGCAAATGCACCTCTTAAACCTTCCCAGACCTGCTCGAGGGGGTAAGTCCACACTCCGTTATCGTAGCTGTTTTCCCAATCGAAGCTTCCCGAAGCGAGAGGCTCGTGATTTTTGCCGATAAGAACAGCTTTTATTCTTGTTGAACCGAACTCAATACCGAGAGCCGTCTGTGCATTTTCAATTGCGAGCTTGATGTTTTCCATGTTTAACACTCCTGTTTAAAATATACATATTAATAATATCAAAATGTCAGTCTGCCGTCAAGAATAAAAAGAAATTTGAATTTTGAACAAAAATGCTTCATCATGTTGCAATTTTTTATTTCTTTTGTTATAATAAATCGAATATATAAATTTTTTAAGGAGGAAAAATATGAATCTTGTCGGAATGGTAAAAGGCGGCTTTTCTAAGGTCAAAACCTATTGGAAAACACCGCCTCTCGGCAACTACATGAATTTTAAAGAAATCGTTTCTCTTGCGGGTGGCGGAATAGGTGTTAAATTTATAATCACCTGTATATCCGGCGTGTTGCTTTCGGCAACAAATGTTTTTGTCGGTAACACTATAGGCATCGAACCGATGAATATGTACTTCATCTATATTCTTGCGGTTATTATCAGCTTCCCGCTGACAATGTTCAGAGCTTACATAATCGATAATGCCCGAAACAGAAAAGGTAAGTACAGACCGTATATTCTGAGTATGGGTCTTCCCACCATTGTTCTTGCAGTAGGATATTTCTGGATGCCTTATGAAAAGATGGGAAGTCAGCTCATGAAATGTGCTGTTGTTCTTCTTTTCAATATCGGTTTCCAGTTTTTCTATAATTTTCTTTACGATGCGTACGATAACTATATTGTTGTTCTTTCTCCGAATACTCAGGAGAGAGCAAATGTATCGTCAATCAAATCCGTTACAGATTCACTTGCTCCCACGATAACAAATGCAATTATCCCTCTTCTTGCAACTTCGATTATCGGAACAAACAACCTCAACGATATCAGACTTTACAGATATATCTGGCCTCCAATACTTATTATCGGTTTCCTTCTTAGTGTTATTGTTTATGTTAACACTGAAGAAAAAATCGTTCAGGCAAAAACCCATGTTGTTCAAATTAAATTCATTGATGCAGTCCGTGCCGTTGCAAAGAATAAGTATTTCTGGGTAATTTCGCTTGCCGGTTGGCTCGGTTTCCTTGAAGGTGCCTACGGAAGTATTCTCAACTGGCTTTATTCTTATCAGCATGCCTGCTCAAGCGGTGAATATTCTCTTTTGTTCACAATTTACGGAAACGCTTCTTTCTGGGGTATGCTTCTTGCTCCGCTTTCCATTAAAAAAATCGGTAAAAAGAATACTCTTATTTTAATAAATTCAATGAACATCCTGTTCATAGCACTTGTTTATCCCGTAGTAAAATACGCTGATATGAGCATTATGATTTGGCTTGTTATGATATGCCTGTGGTTTAATGCACTCTTCGGTTCTTTTGCTCATATTCTCACTCCCAGCCTCAACGGCGATATCCGTGACTATCAGCAGTATATCACAGGTGAAAGAATCGACGGTATGTTTGCTGCAGTAGGTCTTATCGGCAGCGTGATTACCATGGCAACAAGCTCCGTTCTTCCCGCTATTTATGAGAAGATCGGTTTCAACGAAACAAAGCTCAACGAACTTCTTCCGGAGATTGTTGCTCAGGAGGGCGAGCTTCTTGACCCGACAAATGTATATAACGTTCTTTACCATAAAGAAACATTTATAAGCATTTTCGGAGTTCTGATTGCAGTTTCCGTTCTCGGTGCATTTATGAATGTTGTTCCCTATTTCTTCTATGACCTTTCCGAAATCAAGCAGCAGGGTATGATTAAGGTTCTTAAAATCCGTGCTTTGTTTGAAGATTACGGCAACGGTATTCTTAAGGATAAGGATCTTGTTGAAGCAATCGAAATCATAAAAGAAGCAAACGAACTTGACGGCAAACAGCCTTTGAATATAAAGGAATACAAAGCCGCAAAGAAAAAAGCCTCGGGCAAGGAAGAAAAGAAAGCCGCTAAGAAAGCATATAAGGAAGCCGTTGCGTTCAATCAGAATATTGAAATCTCAAAGTTCGTTATTGATGAAATGAACCGCTTTAACACTGCTTTCGGCAGAATGGGTATTGAAGAAGCAAGAAAAACCGTAAGCGCAGGTTATGAAGCTATTTATAACTTCGATGCTTCTGAGCTTAAAGTGGCAAAAGCTCTTCCTGCAGGTACACCTGAAGAGAAGGCGTATAAAAAGACTGCTGTTTCGAGCGCAAAGGATTTTATTTACGCAAAGAAAGCGGCGGCAAAGTATTTCCCGAACGGCATAAAGGAATTCGATACAAGTTTGTTCGAAATTCTCTTTGATAAGGAAGATAAGCTTGCCGAAGAACTTGAAGCAACCTACAAAAAGCTCTATGATGCAAGAGACAGAAAGGATAAACCTGCTGTTGAAAAGTATATGCAGGCGGTAAAGTCAATCAGAGCGGAACAGAAAACAGTTGAAAATGAAATCAAAAAAGCAACAAACGATAATTCTGTTTATAACCGTGCTGCAAAGCCTTATATTAATGCAAAGAAGCTACTGACACAGAGCGAAAACTATGCTAAGTTTGATGAAATTGCCGCCATGTATGAGGAAGCAAAGCTTCGTCATGAACAGGCAATGCTCGAAGAAGCAGCCGAAAGAGAACGCAAGGAAGCGGAAGAAAAGGCATATGCCGAAAAACTCAAGGCAGCGAAAAAGAATAAGTAAACAAAAAAAGAACGCCGAGGTTTCAATTCTCGGCGTTCTTGAATTATATGGAAATTTTATTTTGTTTCTGCTTTTCCCTCGGGAGTATCACGGTAATACTGTGTTTTGGGATTGGGGTGTTTTCTTGAATTCCATAGTTCTTCGGCAACGGGTGCCCAGGCATTTGCAAATTTATCGCATTTCGAACAAAGCGTTTCGGCACTTTCGGGTTCGATAAGGTCGGTTGACTTTGCTCCCGTTTCTGAAATTATTTTGCGAAGACACTGCGGATTTTCAAGCATGGGGCAGGGTCTCAAGTGGTTGTCGTTGAAAGGCTGATTGTGCCAGAATGACTGGAAAAGAGGGTTCTTCAGACCTTCAAGAATAGTGTGGGTTCTGATATTTGAGTCGGAATAGTGAATGAAAACGCAAGGTTCCATATCGCCCTCGGAATTGATATGAATATAGTTTCTGCCACCTGCAATACAGCCGCCGACATATTCGCCGTCATTCTGGAAGTCCATGATGAACATGGGTTTGCCTGTTTTTCCGTTTCTTACCTTGCGAAGCCATTCGTACATATATGCTCTTTGTTCGGGCGTGGGAATAAGATCAACAACCGCATCCTTGCCAACGGGCATATAGTTGAAATAAAGACCGAATCTTGCGCCTTTCTCAACCATAAGGTCAAGAAATTCATCGCTTGTAACCGAAGGAATGTTATGGCTTGTATAGCAAACGGAAATGCCGTAAAGTAAGCCGTATTCTTTAAGAAGATCCATCGCTTCGATTGTTGTTTTGTATGCACCTTCACCGCGTCTTGCATCGTTGCTTTCTTCCGTGCCTTCTATGCTTAAAGCGAGGGCAAGGTTGCCGACTTCTTTCATTTCTTCGCAAAGGTTGCGGTCAATGAGAGTTGCATTTGTATAAGCAAGAAAAGCACAGTCGGGATTTTCACGGCAGAGGGTGAGCACTTCTTTTTTCTTTATAAGGGGTTCGCCGCCGGTGAGCATATAGAGATGTGTGCCGAGTTCCGTTCCCTGACGGATAATGCTTCTCATTTCGTCAAGAGTGAGGTTTGACTTATGGCCGTATTCGGCAGACCAACAACCTTTACAATGAAGGTTGCAGGCACTTGTCGGGTCAAAGAGCATCAAAAAAGGAATGTTGCACTTATACTTTTCTCTGTTTGCTCTTACAGCCTTTGTGCCGTTTACACCCGCACCGAGGCCGAGAGCGAGAAGCATATTCTTGATTACTCCGCCGTCACATTCGTTGATAATGTTCATAGCAAAGGTGCGCCAGACATTGTCGGTGTCTATGATTGCTTTGCGGAATGAATCAAAATTCTTTTCGGGAAATGCGCCTCCCATAAGCTTCTGCGCCATATCAATGAGCTTGATTATGTTTTCCTCGGGATTCTTTTTGACATATTTGTAAATACCGTCAAATGCAACCGAAGCTGAGGCTCTTTCAATTTTCTCTTTAACTGTCATGTAACAATATCCCTCCTTTTGAGGTTGGTGATATATATAATGATTCTATTATAAATTTATTAATTAATATACCATAATAAAAGCTGTTTGTCTACAAAAAATATGCTTTTTTTGCTTTACAATTATAAAAAGATTATTATAATTATAACTATGAAATATTTTGGAGGCGGAAAAATGAAGGAAAAGCTTTTTCGTTCATCAAATGCGTTGGGTCTTGCAGCAAGGATAATTGTTTCGGTATTTATTATTGCCTTTATTATATGGAAATATGATGAATTGAAGAATATAGACATAAGAGCACTTGTTGATTCAAGCTCGAGCGTTTTTGCGGCAGTAGGTCTTATATGGGGAGTTTATATTCTTAAATCCGTGACCTTCGTTTTGCCCGCTTCGCTTGTTTATATAGCTGTCGGAATGTGTTTTCCCGCACATTGGGCAATACTCATTAATTCCGTGGGAATAATGATTGAAGTGAGTGTTTCCTACCTTTTCGGCATAATAATGGGCGGACCTTATGTTAAAAATAAACTTGAAAAGAATAAATACGGCGAAAAAATCCTTGCTCTTCAGGAAAAAAACAAGCTTTCCGCAATATTTGTTATCAGAGTTTTACCGATTTTTCCGATTGATATAGTCAGTCTTCTTCTCGGAGCGGTAAGAATGAGATTTCTTCAGTATTTTCTTGTTTCGCTCGGAGGTATTCTCCCCAGAGTTATTCTATTCACAATTCTCGGTGACGGAATCTATGATTATTTTCCGATGCAGAAAATTGTTGTTGTTGCTGCAATCCTTATTCCCGTTGCGCTTGTTGTGTGGATAATCAGATATGCAATAAAGATGTCAAAGGCGGAGGATAACTACGGCAAATCGCCTTATGAGTCAATCAAAGACAGCCGCAGAAACATTATATTCGATACCGATATCGGACCTGACTGTGATGATGCGGGAGCATTGGC
Source organism: Acutalibacteraceae bacterium (assembly GCA_045531035.1). Taxonomy (GTDB): domain Bacteria; phylum Bacillota; class Clostridia; order Oscillospirales; family Acutalibacteraceae; genus CAG-177. The sequence continues at coordinate 6,746 of JAZSDF010000151.1, forward strand.
GGTTCTTTTTGAAATGGCAAAAAAATACGAAGTAAAGGTTCTCGGTATTGCAAACTGCACCTCAAATCCTTACGGCAACGGTGCAATCCGTGCGATAGCGGAATATTACGGACATGAAGATATAAAAATCGGTCAGCATAAGGGATATGAAATTCTTAAGGATAATGATAAATATAATAAGCCTGTAACAAAAAAATATTGCAAATATGAAAACAGTGCAATTCATACCGGTTCTGCATTGGAATTATATGAGTCCGTTTTGAAAAAAGCGGAGGATGATTCTGTAACGGTTATTTCCGTCGGACCTCTCACAAATATTGCCGAAATGCTGAACAACAACCCCGAATTATTTAATAAAAAAGTTAATTCCATAGTTGCCATGGCAGGTAAATTCCCCAAAGGCAAGGAGTTCAATATCGAAAGTGACATTGCTGCGGCAAAGACCGTTTTTGAAAAGTTCAAGCATATTATCGTATGCTCGGGATTTGAAATCGGTTCAAAAATCAAAACGGGTTTTGCAGCTGAACATGAAAACAATCCTGTTTATGACTGCTATAAGCATTATATCGGAGGCAAGGAACCGCCTTATATGAGAGAAAGCTGGGATTTGACAGCGGTTCATTATGCTTTTGAGGGAGAAGGGGAATGGTATTCTCTTTCGAAGCCCGTCAATATTACTGTTGATGACGAGGGCCATGTTTCGGCTGTGCACGATAAATATTCAAAGCGATATTATCTTATGGGAAAAGGTGAAAATAAAGACATCGCAAAATACCTGAACGGTATTCTTGAGAGTGCAAATATTGACAATAATGCGGAATAACTGTATAATTTACTTTAATTATAACAGAAACGAGGTTTGGGACATGCTTAAAAGAATGTTGGCTCTTGCCATGGCGTTGTTTATGCTTCTTGCTTTTGCCGCTTGCGGAGATAATAACGGTGACGATAAAGCAACCGATGCACCGTCAACCACAAGCTATATCCGTGAGATAAAAGCAAAAGTTTCCGCAGTCAAGGATGTGACGGGATTAGGTCTTTCAAAGCTTGCAAAGGACAGAGATTATGCTTATGATGTAACCTATTGCGACGATGTTCAGCAGGTTAAGGAGCTTATCAAAATCGGTAAGACTGATTTTGCCGCAATGAGTATTGCCGATGCTGTTGCGCTTTATAAAGAGGGTACGGATATAAAAATTGTTTCGGTAAACAGCTTTATTACAACCTGTATTTTGACAAAAGGTGTTGAGATTGAAGAGCTTTCTGACCTTAAGGGAAAAACAATTTATTCTGTTAAAACCGATGAAATGACTGAGAAATTCATCAGAGAAACCATGAGCTGGAACGATGTTGATTATGACAGTCTTGACATCCGTATGTTTGATGATATCTCAGGAGTTATCTCTGAAATTGACGGTAAAGACAGCTACATTCTTGTGCTTACTGGTATTGACGCTTCAAAGCTTCCCGAAGATAAAGAAAGAAAAAAAGCTCTTGATCTGACATTAGTATGGATCAATCAGCGTAAAAGTCTTCCTGTGCACAGTGTTGTTGTTGCAAGAGATGATTATATAACTTCAAATCCCGAGATGGTTGATGAATTCAGAATGTTCAATGAAGTTTCCGTAAACTATATTCTCGGCAATGTCGAATCGGGTGCGATACATCTTTATGAAACCGGGCTTTTTGACAGTGCAGAAACAGCGATGGCTTATGTTTCTCAGTATTGCGGTCTCGGCTATTCGGAAAAAGAAACCATGCAGAAAGTTGTCGGTGAAAGCCTTGAGGTTTTTGCTGACGAACCCATTCCTGTGCAGGATATCACCTATATTGGTTAATGCTTATCGGTTCGTACAATGTGCGGGCCGATTTTTTGTTAATAAAATGTTGACAAACAGCAAAAATGTGGCCGATATATTAATTTTTTGCTTGCATTTATAATAAATATATACTATACTTATTACATACGCCGTTGCGGTGTGTAATTCGTCGAAATTTGACCGCAGCGTATCAAAAAGAAAATTTTTGGAGGAAAAGACAATGGCAAAGAAAATTCTTGCAATTCTTCTCGCACTCACATTCGTATTTGCTTTTGCTGCTTGCGGCGGTAAAGGTGACGACGAAACAACAACCGCTCCCGTAGAAACAACAGCAGATCCTTTTGCAAACGTTGAAGACACAACAGCTGCTATCGAGGATACAACAGCTGCAATCGAAGACACAACAGCCGCAGTTGAAGATACTACCGCTGCAGTTGAAGACACAACAGTTGCAGGTGAAACAACAGCTGCTACAACAGAAGCTGCAAATGCTATGCCTCAGACAAAGGCTGAAATCGTTGAATATTTCAACACAGCTATCAACAATGCAAAGAAAAATTCCAAGAGTATTCATTCTAACTACATGGTTCATGCGGTTGCAGGTGAAATT
>JAZSDF010000022.1:0-2720 GCA_045531035.1 Acutalibacteraceae bacterium
TTATCAAGGGAGAGGATTGCCCGTGAATTATGAAAATCTGACCTGTCAGCATTGCGGTAAACCGATGCATGACGGCGAGGATATTGTTGTTTGCCCCGTGTGTGCAACTCCTCAGCACAGAGAGTGCTGGATGCAGGCGGGCCATTGCGCAAACGATAATCTCCACGCATCGGGCTATGTGTGGCAGAGAGAAAATAAAAATCCCGCAGCCGAAATCAAGACCGAAGCTTCTTCCGATTCGAGAGTTTGTCATATCTGCGGAAGCGAAAATCCCGAGGACAGTCTGCACTGCGGAAACTGCGGTGCTCTTTTCGGAGTAACCCAGACCGAAAATACAAATCCCGTTTGCTCTTATTGCGGAACAAATAATGATTCAGATGCACGTCACTGCAAAAACTGCGGTGCACCGCTTACGGCACAGGGCACTTTCTTCAACACAAATCCATATTTGAAGAATTCCGAATTCAAGGAAGATGACCTCATTGCGGGGCGGAGGGCAGGCGATATTGCACTGTTTGTTCAGGCGAGCGCACACCGCTATCTGCGTAAGTTCAGAAAATTTGCCGACGGTAAAAAGCTTTCCTTTAATTTTGCGGCATTTTTCTTTGCACCGTATTGGTTTTTCTACAGGAAGCTTTATAAAGCGGGCGCGTTTTTTGTTGTTCTTTTTGCAACGGTATCGATGATGCTTTCGGGTATTTCTGCAGATGTTTCGATTTACGCAAACGAATTTCTTGACAGCTACGGTACGTTTGATTATCAGAACGCAACCGAAGAAGAAATTGCCGCCTATGAAAAGGAAATCGAAAAAGGCAGTTCGGACTTCTTTAACAAAATAAAAAAGCCTGTTGCGATAATTTCGGCGGTCAATTTCGGCATGAGCCTTATTGCCGCACTTATTGCTGACAGACTTTATTATAAAAAAGTTTTCGAGGACATGAAAGCCATAAGTGACAGTGTCAGAGAAGAAAACATGCGCAAGCTTATGCTTGCAAGAAGAGGCGGTCTTTCCGCTTTCGGCTTTGCATTGAGTGTTCTCGGATACAACACATTTATAAATCTCTTGGCCTATGCGGCAGATTTTATAACACAGTTTTAACAGGAGGGTTACACATGAAAGTCAGAAAAGCGATTATTCCCGCAGCGGGTCTCGGCACAAGAGTTCTCCCTGCATCAAAGGCAGTTCCCAAGGAAATGCTCAACATCGTTGATAAGCCTGCAATTCAGTATATCGTAGAGGAAGCTGTTGCGGCGGGAATCGAGGATATTCTTATCATCACAAACAGAGGCAAGGGTGCAATCGAAGACCATTTCGACCATTCGTTTGAGCTTGAAGCAGGTCTTGCGGGCAACCCATCAAAGGCAAAGCTTTATGAGGATGTCAAGGCTTGCGCTAACCTTGCAAACATATACTTCATCCGTCAGAAGGAAACAAAGGGTCTTGCACACGCACTTCTCTGCGGCAAGAGCTTCGTAGGAAATGAGCCTTTTGCAGTGCTTTACGGCGATGATGTTATCATTTCCGAGGACCCCGTTACCGCACAGCTTACACGATGCTACGAGAAATACGGCAAGGGCGTTGTAGGTGTCAAGGAAGTTACAAGAGAGCTCATCAAGCTTTACTGCACACTTGACGTTTCACCTATCGAGGGCGAGGACAGAGCGATGACCTGCCGTCAGATTATCGAAAAGCCCACAGACGACCAGATTCTTTCGCTCTTTGCAATTCTCGGCAGAGTTGTTCTTCCTCCCGAGGCATTTGACCTTATTGAAAAAGGTCTTGCCGCAACTCCCGAGGGCAAGGAATTCTATCTCACCGACGTTTTCACAGAGCTTGGCATGAACGACAAGCTTCTTGCTTACGACTTCGACGGCAAGAGATACGACATGGGCAACAAGCTCGGAATTATGAAGGCGAACTGCGAGGTTGCGCTTGACCATCCCGAAATCGGCGACGGCTTCAAGGAATATCTCAAGGAGCTTGTTAAAACATTCTGATTTATAAACTACAACGGCGGCTGCAATTCCGCAGCCGCCGTTTTGCAATATATTAAAGTACCTTCAACGCTCCGGTGGGACAGATGTTTGCGCACTTCATGCAGTCTTTACATACTGCGATTGTTTCGGGATTGTCGAATTCAGGTTTGATAACCGTTTTGAAGCCTCTGCCGACAAGACCGAGAATACCTTTTTGTGCTTCTTCCTTACAGGTGCGCACACAGAGGTTGCAAAGAATACATTTACTCTGGTCACGTTCGATTGAAACAAGTCTTTCTTCCTTGAAACATTCGTGCTTTTCGCCCGAAAGTCTGTCGGGGTTAATCGGCTCGAGATTTGCATAGCGGATAAGCTTGCAGTCCGCATAGTCATGGCAGCCGCACTCAAGACAGCGCTTTGCCTCGTTTCTTGCCTGTTCCTCGGAGAAACCGTTGATAACAGCTTCAAAGTTATGCTTTCTGTATTCGGGGTCCTTGACGGGCATAACCGCTCTGGGTGCTTTTTCTTTGTCGGAAAGCATTTCTGCGGTAACTTCTCTCTTTGAATAATACGGCTCGTGGAATTCGAGGGGCATACCGATGAGATAAGCGTCGATTGCTCTTGCGGCTTTGTTTGCCTCTGCAATTGCATCGATTGCGATTGATGCACCGTTGTTGGTTGCATCGCCCGCAGCAAAAACGCCCTCAATATTTGTCAGACCCGTTACGGTATCCGCAACGATT
>JAZSDF010000157.1:0-45719 GCA_045531035.1 Acutalibacteraceae bacterium
TATATTATATATGACACTTCAAAAAAAATCAAGTCTTTTTTAAATAAATTTTATCTTTTTGAAATTAATAAAAAAGCCGTAACATCAAGAATGTTACGGCAAATTTTTACCACACAACATTAACAGTTAAACCGTCAACCGTATAAGTTACATCATTCATGTAATGATTATCAATTGATTCACAAAAAGCGTTAAGCATTTCTTCATCAGTCATTTCAATTGAAAATTTCATTGTAAGACTTTCAGGAAGATACATTCTGTCGCTCAGATTAAACCCGTTAACCCACCAATGCATCATCGGTCCTTCATCAACAAGAATTTTTTCTCCGTGAAGAATTTGCATAGATATATTCAGCATTTGCTCATTATTCGCACAATCATAATAACTTCCGAATTTTGATGAGTCTCTGCAATAAACACCGACTTCTCCGCCGTTGGCAACAGTATAGTTGCCTTTCCATACTTGAATCATATATTCTAATCCGTTATAATCAAATTTAAATCTTCTTGTTCTGTAATTAAAGAAAACAGGCATTGAGGAAGCCGCTATATCATAGAAAAGACAGAAACCGAAATTTCTCATCCAGCTGTCAATTGTTGCATAAACCATCATGTCGGAAAGATCTAAATTAAAACCAGAACCAACAATACCGTCTGTTCCGACATTAGAACATTCACCCGTTTCCGTATTAATAAGCAAACCGGGATAAAATGTTTCCTGTCCGCCGTCTTTATAAGTAATTCGAATATATGTTTCATATATTTCAGGGTTTGTTTCGGATTGAAGAGCATAAATTTCACATTTTTTTATTACGCTGAAATACATGCCTATAAGACCGTAAACGGCTGACATTGCGGTATTCCCATCTTCAGAATAAGCATCTCTCTTGGTATACATCTGATTTCTGAACTCAGCAGTATCTATATTCAAAACAGTTGTAACAGCATCAGCCAATTGATTCGTTTCAGGAAGATTATTAAGAATCTGAACAAAATCAAGACCGCTGTTAGATTTTATATATTCGCTGACTTCCGAAAGAAAAACATCAACGGTTACATTGAATTTCTGTTCAGGAATAACCCATGTACCTGTTACAAATCTGAAAACAGTTTTAACAGCGTTAAGAACATTATAAAAATCTTTAGTGGTAAAAACCGGGAGCCCTTCATCCACAAGTTGATTATTAATATTTAATGAATCAATGGATAAAGCAGATACTGAAACGCTTGCTGATAATGCGATAATCAATGACATTAAAATTGCAATTGCTTTTTTAAACATTCTCATCGGTCACTCTCCTGTTACATTTTCCAATATATAGTATCATATTACCAAAAATATTACAATAGAATTTTTCTACAAAAACTTAATGTTTTGTTAAAACTAAAGCAGCCGATAAAATCGACTGCTTTTGAATTTTTTAGAAAAGGCCGCTGATTTTTCCGTTTTCATCAACATCAATTTTTTCTGCTGCAGGAACCTTGGGGAGTCCGGGCATCGTCATAATATCACCTGTAAGGACTACTATAAATCCAGCTCCGGCGGAAATTTTAACATTTTTGATTGTAACGGTAAAGTTATCGGGAGCACCGAGCTTTGCGGGATCGTCGGAGAAGCTGTACTGCGTTTTTGCCATACAAACGGGTAGATTTGCAAATCCCATAGCTTCAAGAGATGAAATCTGTTTCTTAGCAGCAGGAAGAACGCTTATACCGTCACCGCCGTATACTTTCTTAACAATAGCTTCAATTTTTTCCTCAATAGTACCTTCTAATTCATATGAGAATGTAAAATCATTGGGTTGCTCACAAAGATTTACAACTTCCCTTGCAAGTTCTTCACCGCCTTTGCCGCCTTCTGCCCATACGTTTGAAAGAATAACATTAACACCGAGTTCTTTGCATTTTTCAATTATAAGGTTAACTTCGGCATCGGTATCTGTCGGGAATCTGTTAACAGCAACAACGCTGGGAAGTTTATAAACATTCTTAATATTTGATACATGACGAAGAAGATTAGGAATACCCTTTTCAAGAGCTTCAAGATTTTCACCTGAAAGCTCTGTCTTGGGAACACCGCCGTGCATTTTAAGAGCTCTGATTGTTGCAACAATAACAACAGCAGAAGGAACAAGTCCTGCATAACGGCACTTGATATCAAGGAATTTTTCAGCACCAAGGTCAGCACCGAAACCTGCTTCAGTAATAGCATAATCACCAAGTTTCATTGCAAGTTTTGTTGCCATAACTGAGTTGCAACCGTGCGCAATATTTGCAAAAGGTCCGCCGTGAACAAGAGCGGGAGTTCCTTCAAGTGTCTGAACAAGATTGGGTTTGAGTGCATCCTTGAGAAGAGCTGTCATTGCGCCAGCAGCATTAAGCTGTCCTGCGGTCACAGGTTTCTCATCATAGGTGTAACCTACTATTATTCTTGAGAGACGTTCTTTGAGGTCTGTTATTGAGGTTGCAAGGCAAAGAACAGCCATAATTTCAGATGCAACTGTTATATCATATCCGTCTTCTCTGGGAACACCGTTTACTCTGCCGCCAAGACCGTCGGTTACATATCGAAGCTGTCTGTCGTTCATATCAACGCAACGCTTCCAAGTGATTCTTCTGGGGTCAATGTTAAGTGAATTGCCCTGATATATGTGGTTATCAAGCATAGCAGCAAGAAGATTGTTTGCAGCACCGATAGCATGAAAATCACCGGTAAAATGAAGGTTAATATCCTCCATAGGAACTACCTGTGCATATCCGCCGCCTGCTGCACCGCCTTTAACACCGAAAACAGGTCCGAGAGAAGGTTCACGAAGTGCAACCATAACATTCTTGCCGATTCTTTTAAGTCCGTCAGCAAGACCGATGGTAGTAGTTGTTTTTCCTTCACCGGCAGGTGTTGGGGTAATAGCGGTAACAAGGACAAGCTTTCCATCATTATTATCGTTTTCATCAAGAATAGAAAGATCAACTTTTGCTTTATAATTGCCGTACTGTTCAAGATATTTGTAATCAATACCTGCAGTTTCGGCAATTTCAGTTATGCGTTTCATTTTGACAGACTGAGCAATTTCAATATCGGTCATCATTGTAAAACATCTCCTTCAAATAGTATAAGGCAGTCTTATCCGTTCAGATAAGACTGCCCAGACGGTCGGCATTGACAGGATTTTTTGCTTCCATGCAGTTAAATCTGCTATATCCGTCAGTCACAAAAAACCTTTAAATTATGTTTTGAGTTTATCATAATAAACAAATGTTGTCAAGAAAAAATATTTTGTGTTTTATAAAAATTTAGTCATTTAAATAGTTGTTTTATATATTATCTTGTGCTATAATCTATTGCGGATTAATCATATGGAGGTTATTTAAAATGAAATACGATGTTGCCGTTGTAGGTGCAGGTGTTATCGGCTCTTTGATTGCCAGAGAACTCAGCCGCTACAACTTAAAAATTGCTCTCGTTGAAAAAAACAACGATATGGCAATGGGAACTTCAAAAGCAAACAGTGCGATTGTTCATGCAGGTTTTGATGCAAAACCAGGTTCACTCAAAGCAAAATTTAATGTTGAAGGAACTGCACTCATGCCTGAACTCTGCAAAAATCTTTCTGTTCCATTTAAGCCCGTCGGTTCTCTTGTTGTTGCTTTTTCAGACGAGGAAACCCAAACCCTCAACGAACTTCTTGAAAGAGGCAATATCAACGGCGTTCCTGAACTTGAAATATATGATGCGAAAAAACTTCGTGAAGCAGAACCCAATATCAGCAGCGAAGCAAAAGCAGCACTTTGGGCACCTTCAGCTGGCATTGTTTGTCCTTATGAGCTTACAATTGCAGCTGTAGAAAATGCTGTAGTTAACGGTGCTGATTTCATAAGAAATTTCGAAGTCAAATCAATTGAGTACACTGATAATACATTTATTGTTTCTAACGGTGAAAAAACAATTAATTCCGATTACATAATTAACGCAGCAGGCGTTTATTGCGATGAGATTGCTGCTCTTATTGGTGACACCTCCATTCACACAGCACCCCGAAAGGGCGAATATATGCTTTGCGATAAATCCGTCGGAAATCTTGCAAAGCACACAATTTTTCAATGTCCTTCAAAAATGGGCAAAGGTATTCTTGTTACACCTACCGTTGACGGAAATCTTCTTCTCGGTCCCAGCGCTCTTGATATCGAAGATAAAAATGATGTTTCTACAACAGCCGGTACTCTTTCGGATATTCTTGAAACTGCAAAGAAGTCTGTCCCCTGTTTAACAACACGTGAAGTTATTACATCATTTGCGGGTTTAAGGGCACATTGCGACAGAAACGATTTTATAATTGAACCCAGTGAAAAGAATAATCATTTTATAAATGTTGCCGGCATCGAATCTCCAGGTCTTTCTTCTGCACCTGCAATTGCACTTTATGTTAAGGATATTATTCTTGAGAATGTAAAGGCTGACGCAAAAAAAAGTTTTATTGAAATAAGAGAAGAGCCCGTTCGTTTCAGACATATGAGCAACGATGAACGTAAAGCACTCATTGAAAAAAAACCTGCTTACGGAAGAATTATATGCCGTTGTGAAACAATAACAGAAGGTGAAATTCTTGACGCAATTCACGCTCCTGCAGGTGCAAGAGATGTTGACGGTGTAAAGAGAAGAACAAGAGCCGGTATGGGCAGATGTCAGGGCGGTTTCTGCGGTTCAAAGGTTGTTGAACTTCTTGCGAGAGAACTTGGCGTTGAAATAAATGAAATAACCAAGTGCGGCGGAAATTCAAAGATTCTTTATGAAAGAACAAAGTGAGGTGTGAATAATGCTTAATTATGATATCGTGGTTATTGGCGGCGGTCCCGCAGGAATGGCAGCTGCGCTTAAAGCTAAAGAGTGCGGAGTTGACAGTATTCTTATTCTTGAAAGAGCTGAAACACTTGGCGGTATTCTTGAACAATGTATTCACACAGGATTCGGTCTTCATTATTTCGGAGAAGAACTTTCAGGTCCCGAATATGCTGACAGATTTATTTCTCTTGTTAATGAAAAAGGAATTGAATATAAAACCGATACAATGGCTCTTGAAATAACAGGTAATAATGTTGTTTTTGCAGTTAACAAAAACGACGGTCTTCTTGAAATTCAGGCTAAAGCTGTTATTCTTGCAATGGGTTGCCGCGAGAGACCCAGAGGTGCATTGAATATTGCGGGCACAAGAGCTTCAGGTGTTATGAGTGCAGGTACTGCACAAAAATATGTTAATATTGACGGCTATATGCCCGGTAAAAAAGTTGTTATCCTCGGCTCGGGCGATATCGGTCTTATTATGGCAAGAAGAATGACACTTGAGGGTGCTGAAGTTAAATGTGTTTGTGAGCTAATGCCCTACTCAAGCGGCCTTACAAGAAATATTGTTCAATGTCTTGATGATTTCAACATTCCTCTTTATCTCAGCTGTACCGTTATTGATATTCACGGTAATGGCAGAATTGAGGGCGTTACAATTGCCGATGTAGACGAAAACCGCAGACCAATCAAAGGAACGGAACGATATATTGAATGTGACACTCTCCTTCTTTCTGTCGGTCTTATTCCCGAAAATGAACTCACAAGAGCAGTCGGCATCAATCTTGACCCCATAACAAGCGGTGCTGTTGTTGATGAATACAGGGAAACATCTCAGAAAGGTGTTTTTGCATGCGGAAATGTTCTTCATGTGCATGACCTTGTTGACTATGTTACTCTCGAAAGTCAGACTGCAGGTGAAGGCGCTGCTAAATACGTACTCGGCAAAACATCAGAAACTGAATATGTCGAAACAAAAGGCGTTAACGGTGTCCGTTATATTGTTCCTCAAAAAATTAACATTAAGAATGAAGGCGATGTTAAACTCTATTTCAGAGTCGGACAGGTTTATAAAAACGCCAAAATTATTGTGAAATATAACGGTGAAGAAATAATTTCACGCAAAAGACCCAGACTCGCCCCCGGCGAAATGGAAGATGTTCTTATTAAGAATGATATGCTCAAGAATTTTGCCGAAGGCGGTAAAATAGAGATATCAGTGGAGGTATGATTTATGCAGAAAAACATAGTTTGCGTAGCCTGTCCTATGGGATGCGGTGTTACGGTTGAAATAGCCGAAAACGGCGAAATAATTTCCGTAACAGGTAACACCTGCAAACGCGGGGATGCTTATGCAAGAACAGAATGTACTAATCCCGTCAGAAGCCTCGCAACAACTGTTAAAGTTAACGGTGGAATTTATAATGTTGTTCCGTGTAAATCAGCAGGTGCTCTTCCGAAAGATAATATTATGGAGTGCATGGATATAATCAACAATGTTTCTGCAGATGCACCCGTAAAACTCGGTGATATCCTTGTTAAGGATATTCTCGGAACAGGCATTGATATCGTAGCAACCAATCATTGTCCCGCTAAATAAAGGGAGGCAAATAATGAAAAAATTTGTTTCTTTTATTTTAATATTTTTATTGGTGTTTTCGGCAAACGTTATTGCTTTTGCCGATTTTAACGCATCAAAACTTACAAGGGATGAATGGAATATGTTATACAGTTCACACTATCCTTATAATAATCTTCCGATGCTTTGCGTCGGAGCAAACGAAACTGAAGTCAGCCTTTGCTGGCATGCAGACAAAGCCAATGCAGTCGCAGCAGTAAGAATTTCCAAAAATTCAGAAATGAATTATTACAAGGAATTTCAAGGAACAAAAACCGATGCCGAAAAAGATTCTCAAGTTGTTTGCAGAGTTATAATTGACGGTTTAACAGAAAACACAACCTATTATTATCAATGGTTCACAGGAACTGAGTGGAGCGAAATCTGCAAATATGAAACCAAATCTTTCGGTGATCACAAAGCTTTGGTTGTAGGTGATATACAGATCGCCGAAGACACAAGAACGGATTGGCACACACAGTCCGATATCGGATTTAACTGGAACAACGTTCTGGCAGAAGCGCTTAAACAAAATCCCGATATAAGCTATCTTGTTTCTCCGGGCGACAACACTTCAACAGGTCAGACCGATTCGGAATGGCAGACACTTCTTATGCCCGAAGCCTTAAGAAGCCTTCCTATGGCACTTGCAATTGGTAACCATGATAAAAAAGGCATGACATATAATTACTACACAAATATGCCTAATGAATATTATGGCAAACATTTCTTTGGACTCGACCGTGATTTTTGGTTCAGATACGGTGATGTTCTTTATCTTTTCTATAACTCAACATCAGGAGATGCGCCTGACCACATGGCTATGACGAAAGAAGCTGTTTCTCTTAATGAAGACGCAAAATGGAGAATAGGTGTTGTTCATCACGGAATATACGGTGCCGGTGATGCAATCGGAGACATGGAAACAGAGCTTCTTTTAACTACAATTTTTGCTCCTATTTTTGAATCTTATGATTTGGATTTTGTAATAACGGGTCATACACACTCTCAGGGACGTTCTCATTTTATGAAGCTCGGAAAAGTTGTTCAAAAAGCAGAAAGCGGAAAAACATATACAGACCCCGAAGGAATTATCTATCTTAATTCTAATTCGGTTTGTGAAAAAGTTATAATGGATTATGAAGCTGAACACCTTGCATACAGCTTTATGGAAAATGACGTCACAACATATACCACCCTCGATTTCAAAGGAAATAAAATGATTGTCGAAACAAGACGAGGAGATAACAGCGAGCTTCTTGACAGTATCACAATCAAAAGGACAACATCAGAGCGAAATGACAATTCTGTAGGCAACAGATTTTACAGATTGGCATATAAGGTTGTTGAATTTGTCGGTTTTCTGTATGTCAAAATTGATCAATTGATAAAAACATTTGGATAAATCCAGTCCACCCTTTTCGGGGTGGATTTTTTTGAAAAAATTTGAAAATATACTTTAAATTGTTTTAAATATATGTTATAGTATATAGGATAAAAACGAATATTGTCATTTTGCACGAATTAACGATAGTATTATAATGCATATATATGCTGATTATCATTGACTTTAAGTTTAAATAAGCGTATAATTATTCGGAAATTTATATGTATTTTGTATTTTAATTACTTTGGAGGAATATATGAAGCATTTACTTAAGCTTATGGATTTGACTCCCGATGAGATTAATGAACTGCTCAATCTTGCTGATCAGCTCAAATATGAAAAGAGAAATGGAATTGAGCATCATCATCTTAAAGGAAAAACTCTCGGTATGGTTTTCACAAAATCATCAACAAGAACAAGAGTTTCCTTTGAAGTAGGTATGTATGACCTCGGCGGTTCCGCACTCTTCCTTAGTTCAAATGATATTCAGCTTGGCAGAGGTGAACCTGTTGAGGATACAGCGAGAGTTCTTTCGGGTTATCTTGACGGAATCATGATAAGAACTTACAAACAAAGCGATGTTGAAACACTTGCCGAATACGGTTCAATCCCCATAATCAACGGTCTTACAGATTATTGTCATCCTTGCCAGGTACTTGCTGACCTTATGACAATCCGTGAATTTAAAGGCTCAATCAAAGGACACAAGCTTTGCTATATTGGTGACGGAAACAACATGGCTCATTCTCTTATTGTCGGCGGTATAAAAATGGGTATGTCTGTCAGCATCGGATGTCCTGAAAGCCATCAGCCTGATGCAGATATTATGGAATGGGCTTCAAAGAACGGTGATTTCACCTGCACATCTGATATTTATGAAGCTGCGAAGGATGCCGATGTTCTTTATACTGATGTCTGGGCATCTATGGGTCAGGAAAGCGAAGCTGAAAGAAGAAAGAAAATTTTTGCAGGTTATCAGATTAATGACGGTCTTATGGCTGTTGCAAAACCTGATGCTATGGTTCTTCACTGTCTTCCAGCTCACAGAGAAGAAGAAATTACTGCAAAAGTTTTTGAAGAACACGCAAAGGAAATTTTTGAAGAAGCAGAAAACAGACTTCATGCTCAGAAAGCTGTTCTCGTAAAACTTCTTAAAGATTGATAGAAAATAAGGGGGTTATTTTATGCCAATCAATAAAGATATTAAAAAAGTTATGGTTATCGGTTCAGGTCCTATTGTTATTGGACAGGCTGCCGAATTCGATTATGCAGGCACTCAGGCTTGCCGTGTGCTTAAAGATAAAGGTCTTGACGTTGTTCTTGTTAACTCTAACCCGGCAACAATCATGACCGATAAGGCTCTTGCTGATGAAATCTATCTTGAGCCTCTTACTGCTGATACCGTTAAAAGAATTATCGAGAAAGAAAAGCCTGACAGCCTTCTTGCCGGTCTCGGTGGTCAGACAGGTCTTACAATTGCTATGCAGCTCAGCAAGGACGGTTATCTTGAAAGTCAGGGTGTAAGACTTCTCGGTACAAATGCAGAAGCAATTGACAAAGCTGAAGACAGAAAAATGTTCCGTGATACTATGGAATCAATCAATCAGCCTGTTATTCCTTCGGAAATTGCAAACGATGTTGAAACAGCTCTTGAAATCGCTGACAGAATCGGTTATCCCATCATCATCCGTCCCGCGTTCACACTGGGAGGCGGCGGCGGCGGAGTTGCCAACAATCCCGAAGAACTTGCTGTTATTGCTAAAACAGGACTTGACCTCTCCCCCATTACTCAGGTTCTTGTTGAAAAATATATCTTCGGATGGAAAGAAATTGAATTTGAGACAATGCGTGACAGCGCTGGCAACTGCATCGCAGTCTGCAGCATGGAAAACTTTGACCCTGTAGGTATCCATACTGGCGACAGTATTGTTGCTGCTCCCGCACTTTCACTTACCGATGAAGAGTTCCAGATGCTTCGCAAGGCATCTCTTGATATCGTTGATGCTCTCGGCATTATCGGCGGTTGTAACTGCCAGTTTGCTCTTGACCCCCACAGCATGGATTATGCCGTTATTGAGGTTAACCCCAGAGTTTCACGTTCATCTGCTCTTGCCAGTAAAGCAACAGGTTATCCCATTGCCAAAGTTACTGCAATGCTTGCTCTCGGCATGACACTTGATGAAATAAAGAATGAAGAAACCGGGCTTAACTGCGCTGCATTTGAACCCGACGTTAAATATATTGTTGTAAAACTTCCCAAGTGGCCTTTTGATAAATTTGTCAATGCAAGCCGTATGCTCGGCACTCAGATGAAGGCAACCGGCGAAGTTATGTCAATCGGACCTACATTTGAAATGGCTATTATGAAGGCTGTAAGAGGTGCTGAAATTTCTCTTGACACCCTCAATGCTGTTCCCAAAACAAACGCTTCTCTTGTCGACAGACTTAAGAATACAGATGACATGCGCCTCTTCTCTGTTTTTGAAGCTATCAAGAGCGGAATGTCAATTGAAGAAATTCATGATATTACAAAAATTACCGAATGGTTCCTTCTCAAGCTTAAAAATCTTGCTGATTTTGAAAAATCAATCGAAAACGGCAATATTGACGAAGAAAAATATAATCAGGGTAAGCTCTACGGTTACACAGATACTGCTCTTAAGCGTCTTTCTGGCGTAAAAGAACTTCCCGCACATAAGGAAGCTGTATATAAGATTGTTGACACTTGTTCATCAAACTTCCCCGTTGCCGCACCTTATTTCTACTCAACATACGACCGCGAATGTGAAGCCCGTCCTTTCCTTGAAAAGAGCGAAAAGGATAGAATTATCGTTCTCGGTTCAGGTCCCATCAGAATCGGTCAGGGTATTGAATTTGACTATTCCTCTGTTCACTGTGTATGGACTCTCAAGGAACTCGGCTACGAGGTTGCAATTATTAACAATAACCCCGAAACCGTTTCAACGGACTATGATACTGCTGACAGACTTTATTTTGAACCTCTTACACCCGAAGATGTTATGAACATCATCAATGTTGAAAAACCCATCGGTGTTGTTGTTGCTTTCGGCGGTCAGACAGCTATCAAGCTTACTAAATTCCTTGACGAAAACGGAATAAAGATCCTCGGTACTTCCGCAGACGGAATTGACACAGCAGAAGACAGAGAACGTTTTGATGCTCTCCTTGAAAAGTTCGGAATTCTCAGACCCAAGGGAATGGGCGTTATGACTAAGGAAGAAGCTCTCAAAGCTGCCAATGCACTCGGTTATCCCGTTCTTCTCCGTCCTTCATATGTTATCGGCGGTCAGAATATGACAATCGCCCATGAAGATGCTGATGTTGAACGTTATATGGATATCATCCTTTCGGGTGAAATTGAAAATCCCGTTCTTGTTGATAAATACATGATGGGAACAGAGCTTGAAGTTGATGTTATCTCTGATGGCAAAGATGTTCTCATTCCCGGTATCATGGAACACGTTGAAAGAGCCGGTGTTCACAGCGGTGACTCCATTGCTGTTTATCCGCCATATAATCTCAACGATAAGATGAGAAGAAAAATTATTGAATGTTCCGAAAAGCTTGCTCTTTCGCTCGGCACCAAGGGTCTTGTTAATATTCAGTATCTCATTTATCACAATGAGCTTTATGTCATTGAAGTTAACCCCAGAGCATCAAGAACAATTCCTTATATCAGCAAGGTAACAGGCGTTCCCATGGTTGATATTGCCTCAAAGGTTATGGTCGGTCAATCACTCAAAGACCTTGGCTACGGCACAGGACTTTATAAGACTCCACCTTACTTTACCGTTAAGGTTCCCGTATTCTCATTTGAAAAGCTTTCCGATGTTAACTCCATCCTCGGACCTGAAATGAAGTCAACAGGTGAAGTTCTCGGTATCGGTAAAACAATGGCAGAAGCTCTCTTCAAAGGTCTTACATCTGCAGGATTCAATATTCAGCTTCCCACTGCAGAAAAAGGAATCGGTATTCTTCTCAGCGTTGACAAGCATGATATTCTTGATGCAGTTTCGCTTGCTAAGAAGCTTGATGATCTCAAGATTAAGATTTATGCAACAAAAGATACTGCTGATGCAATTTCTCAACTCGGCATTGATGTTGAATATGTAAGAGGCATGAACGAAGGTAACGATATCTTCGAGCTTCTTGAAAGCGGAAAAGTTAATTATGTTGTTTACACAGGCGCTCTTTACGACTCAACTATGGGCGATTATATCGCTCTTCAGAGACGTGCTATCCAGCTTTCAATAACATGCATTACTTCACTTGACACAGCAAACGCTCTTGCAGATATCATCGCAAGCCGTTTCAATCAGGAAAATACAGAGCTTGTTAATATAAACGATATGCGTTCCGAAAGAAGAACTCTTAAGTTTGCAAAAATGGATGCATCTGGCAATGACCATGTTATTATTGAAAATTTTGATAACTCCATCACCTGTCCTGAAAGTCTTTGCGTAAATATTTGCGACAGACACCACGGTGTCGGATGTGACGGCGTTGTTCTTATTGAAAAATCCGATGTTGCTCAGGTTAAGATGAGAGTGTTCAACCTTGACGGCAGTGAAGGCAGACAGGGCGGTAACGCAATTCGTTCTGTTGCAAAATATGTTTACGATAAAGGCTATATAGATACTGATTCAGATACAGTTACAATCGAAACTGCAAGCGGTATCAGAACAGTTGAACTTTATATTATGAACGGCAAAGTAAGCTCTGTTTGTGCAAACATGGGCAAAGCGGACCTTGATAATGCTGTTACAGGTTCAAACGGACAGAACAAGTTTATCAATTTCCCTGTTCAGATTAAAGGCGAAACTCAAAACATCACTTGCGTTTCAATGGGCAATCCTCATTGCGTTGTATTTGTTCCCAGAGTTGATACTATTGATATCGAAAAGGTTGGTCCTTCATTTGAGAAGGCTGATATTTTTGCACACAGAGTTAACACCGAATTCGTAAGAGTTGTTAATGAAACTACAATCAAGATGAGAGTTTGGGAACGCGGTAACGGCGAAACTCTTGCTTGCGGTACCGGTGCTTGTGCAGCGGCTGTTGCTGCTGTTGAAAATGGATTCTGCAAGAAGAATTCAGATATAACCGTTAAACTTCCCGGTGGAGACCTCATTGTTAATTACAGTGATGAAGGTGTTCTTCTTACAGGTTCAACAAAACTTGTTTTTGAAGGTTCACTTGAATATTAATATTACGAAAAGCCCTCGGAATCCGAGGGCTTTTTATATCATATGTTATTTTTTGAAACCATAAAAATAAAAAGTGAAAAGGCGGCTATATCAGCCGCCTTAAGAAATTTAATTAACCGCTTCATTCTTTTTTATACCAAAAATCATCCGAAGCAATCCGCTGAAAAGCTTTGGACTTCTTACAACAACGATTTTCATCCGAGCTTATCCCCTTTCGCTAAAATCTGCAAAGGCTCAAGCCTGCAAGAATTAAAATCGCAGCTATAATCAATACAGCGATGGTATAAGGAAACAAAGAAGCAACAACCATTCCGATTGCAAAGGATATAAATACAGCTCCCCTTGATTCATATCTCAAAAAATCACCGCCCGAATAAAGCTTGAGTCCTTACTCAATACATTATAATCTTCAAAGTGATTTTTCGTTACTTATTACTTCTTGCGGATTTCCCACTCCTTTATATTTTTTGCTTCTTCCATCATAGAACAATAGCTTTCATGCCGTGTCCGAGGAATATCGCCGTCTTCAACAGCCTGTATAATTCTGCAGCCTTTATCCTTAACATGAAGACAAGATGTAAATTTACATTCGCCGATATATTTTTCAAACTCTTTAAAAGCAAAAGGAAGGTCATCCTTGAGTATTATTTCAGTTTCTTCAGTATCAAACGATGAAAAACCCGGAGTGTCGGCAACATACCCGCCTTCAACCTTAATCATTTCGCTATGTCTTGTTGTATGCCTTCCTCTTCCGAGTTTATCGCTGATTTCGCCTGTTTTAAGAGCAAGTGAATTATCTATTGCATTAAGAAGCGAAGACTTTCCTACACCAGAATTTCCGCAAAAAGCACTGATACAACCTTTAAGTTCTTTTTTCACAAATTCAACGCCCTCACCGCTTACACATGATACAGCAAAAGCTTTAATACCCGCTTTTCTGTATATCTCAATATACTCAGAAGCATCATCTAAATCAGTTTTTGTGAAAACAATAATCGGCTCGATATTTTTAACTGTTGCGAGTGCGGTTAATCTGTCAATAATCAATAAAACAGGCTTAGGTTCACAAATTGATGATACGATAAAAAGTTTATCAACGTTTGCAACGGGCGGACGTTCAAGAAAATTCTTTCTGTCGTATATCTTCTCAATTGTATTTTCCGCCTTATCGTTTATACTGATAAGAACACAGTCACCTGCAAGCGGCTTCATTCCCGACTTACGAAAAGCTCCTCTTGCTTTACACTCATATATCTCATCGGGGGGTTCAACATAGTAGAAGGCGCCGATACCTTTAATAATAATTCCGTCTTTTTGCATCATAATCCAAAATCTTTACCAACAACAAGAACGATTTCTGTATCGAGTGAATATGTTGTCGTAACACCAAGAATACCCTGCGAAGACGCTGAGGGTGACTGAGAAATAACCTTATTTACATCACTTGATGATGATACGAACTGTTCTTCTTTTTTGATGTTACGGAAACCAAGAGAATTAAGCTGTGCAACCGCTGTTTCATAAGATAGTCCTGTTACGGAAGGCATAGCTTTGCGAGTACCGAGATTTGAACTTGATGAATATGAACCATTGCTGATAACAGCCGGATTTTTTGTAAAATCAACTGTGCATGTGTAGTATTCCTTATCATCAATATAAACCTTAACAGAAACATTTTCTCCGCTGCCCTGAATATCTGTTGAATATTCTTTTCCGTCCATAAGAAGTGTCTTAGTGATAAATGATTCGTTATTAACAAACACTTCAAAGTTTCCGCGGGTACTTCCGGATGAAGGAAGATTCAGAGTTAAAGTAGCTGTTCCGACTTCGGGAATACCATTACTTGCAACAAGTTTCACTTTACTACCCTGAATAACTTTTTCGCCCGCTTCAGGTTCGGTTCGGATAACAATACCGTTATCTTCTGCACTGTTTTCATATATAATTTCTTCATCAACAGTCAGACCGACAGACTCAATAATAGCTTTTGCCATTTCAATATCCCAACCAACAGCGTTATCCGGAACCTGAATAAGGTCTTCATCGCTTGCAAAGTAGATAGTAATCGTTGTATCGTTGCTTACTTCAGTATTTGCCGTGGGTTCGGTTTTAATTACTGTGCCGAAAGGCTGAACAAGATTAAGAATCGGAAGTGACTGAACCTTAAATCCCTTAGATACAAGTGTTTCCTTTGCAAGTTCATGCTGATATCCGACAACATCTGGAACAACAAGTTCCTGAGCATTGTCTGCAACAGAAAGAGTAATCACATTGTTTTCGGGCTTAACCTTCGTTCCGCTTGCAGGAGCCTGAAAGAATACCGTTCCGTCCTCATATGAACTGTTTGAAACTGTTTCAACTATAAAATCAAAATCATCTTCATAATCAGAACCGGCAATTTCAGTTTCATAGTTTTTACCAAAGAAATTAGGCACTTCAAGTGTGTCGGGCTGGAAAACATCTGTGAAGAAATAAAGGAATATAAAAACAAACAATGCGAGAACAAGCAAACCTATAGAAACACCGATTGCAACAAGACCACCTCTGCCTGAATGTTCCTCTTCTTCGTCTTCATAATCAAGATATTCAGGCTGAGTAACAGGAGTGTGTACAGGAGCCTGCTGCTTAACAGGAGCAATAGAATCAGAAGGATTTTTAGGAACAAACTTTGTGGGATCATTATCAACAAAATAATCATGCTGAAATCTGATAGTTGGATTGCGTTTAAACTCTTCAATATCAAGAAGCATTTCGGCAGCAGTCAGATATCTGTCTTTGACATTTTTTTGCATTGCATGCATAACAATCTGCTCAAGACCGACAGGAATACTGCTATTGAGTTCTCTGGGACGTTTAGGGTCGTTCTGGAGCTGCATAAGTGCTACCGAAACAGAGTTATCACTCTGGAACGGAAGCTGACCCGTAAGCATTTCATATAGAACAACACCGACAGAATAAATATCTGCTCTGTCATCTGTTGTATCGCCTCTTGCCTGTTCGGGACTGATATAATGAACTGAACCGATTGCGCTGTCTGTCATTGTTTTGGTGTCACTATAGCTGAAACGAGCAATGCCGAAGTCTGTTACTTTAATATTGCCGTTTGAAAGAAGCATGATGTTCTGAGGCTTGATATCTCTGTGAACAATACCTTTATCATGTGCATGCTGAAGAGCACGGAGAATTTGCATAGTAAAGTGAACCGTCTCTTTAATACCGAGTTTGCCCTGCTGTTCAATATACTCTTTTAATGTTATACCTTCAACATATTCCATAACAATATACTGAAGTCTGTCGCCATAGCTGACATTATAAACCTTCACAATATTAGGATGAGAAAGAACGGCAATTGCCTTTGATTCATTCTTGAATCTGCGACGAAATTCCTCGTTTGCCAGATATTCATCCTTCAGAATTTTTACTGCAACAGTTCTGTCGTCAATATTATCATAAGCCTTGTAAACAACAGCCATTCCGCCAACGCCGATTACTTCCTGAATTTCATATCGACCGTCAAGTCTTTTTCCGGTATAATTATCCATATTTACTATCCTTTCAAAATCCAAATCAACTTAATATTCTACAAATATAACCGTTATATTATCTCTGCCGCCATTTTTATTTGCAAGATTAACAAGTCTGTCTGCATAATCATAGTAGCAACCGTCATCGGTTAAAATAATAATATCTTCGCTGCTAACAAAATTTGTTAAGCCATCGGAACAAAGAATAAGAATATCACTTTCTTCAAAAGGTTCCTGACAAAAATCAACCTTAACGCTGCTGTCAACCCCAAGCGCACGAGTAATAATATGCTTATCGGGATGACCAGCAGCCTCTTCAGCCGAAATTTCACCGTTTTCAATCATATTCTGAATAATTGAATGGTCCTTTGTCAGCTGATTTAATATTCCGTCAGATTTTTTATAAGCTCTGCTGTCACCGACATGAGCTATATAAACATACGAGTCAAGAACTATGGCTACAACAGCAGTTGTTCCCATTCCCATATAACTTTCATCTGTACGAGATAAATTATAAACAACTCTGTTTGCGTTTTCAACTGCAGACACAAGCAAGCTTTTAATTGACAAATCAGTCATTCCGCAGTAATAACGCTCTTTTATGTAGTCTTTAATTTCTCTTACTGCACAACTGCTTGCAAGTGCACCTTCAGCTGCACCGCCCATACCGTCACAAACAACCGCAATAACTGCATTTTCAAGCTCAAATGCTGAATATGAATCCTGGTTGTTGTTTCGAACAATTCCTGTATCGGTACGTGCGACTATTTTCATAATTTATCCCCTTTCTGTTTATTTTGGTTTTCCTTTTGTCTTAACTGACCGCAGGAGGCATCAATATCGGAACCAAGTTTTCTGCGAACAGTAGCAGTTATACCGTTTTTAGCCAAAATGTCAACAAAACGTGCAACTCTTTCCGGCGTACTCGGTTTGAACGGGCTTTCTTCAACCTCATTAACCGGAATAAGATTAACATGACAAAGCATACCTTTAAGCTTTGATGCAAGAAGACGTGCACATTCATCGGTATCATTGAAACCCGATAACATAGAATATTCAAACGATATTCTGCGTGACGTTTCCTTAGTATATTTTCTACATATTTTCAGAAGACTGTCAATAGGATACTTTTTATTGACAGGCATAATTTGACTTCTGATTTCATCATTAGGAGCATGAAGCGAAATTGAAAGTGTCAATTGAAGTTGTTTATCAAGCAATTCATCAATTTTAGGGACGATTCCGCAAGTTGAAAGCGAAATATTTCTCATTGAAATATTAACACCGTTTTCACTTGTGACAAGTTCAAGAAATTTCATAACATTATCATAATTATCAAGCGGTTCGCCCATACCCATAAGAACAATATGAGAAATTCTTTCTCCGATATCTCTTTGTGCAATGTAAAGCTGGGAAAGAATTTCTCCCGCACTGAGACTTCTCTTAAATCCGCCGATTGTAGAAGCACAGAAAGCACAACCCATTTTACAACCGACCTGCGAAGAGACGCAGATTGTATATCCGTATTTGTATTTCATGACAACGCTTTCAATATAGTCGCCGTCGTGAAGCTTGAATAAATACTTTATTGTGTTGTCAATTTTTGAAATCTGTTTCTTTTCAATTTGACAATTAAACAAAGGAAATTTTTCTTTTAAATCTTCACGAAGATTTTTCGGAAGATTGGTCATATCATCATATCCGCCGGCAAGGTGTTTATGAAGCCATTCATATACCTGCTTTGCACGAAACTTCGGATATCCGAGAAGAGCAAATTCATTCGAAAGCTCTTCATAATTCATAGAAAGTATATCAAGGCTCATTGCTTACCTCCGTCTTTAACAAAAACAGCAACAAAGAAGCCGTCGGTTGAATGAATGTGAGGCATTAAAGTAAGATAGTTTTCTTCATTGCCGAATCTGGGCAACGAAGGAAGAACTTTTATTGAAGAAAAATCGGGATGTTCTTTTAAAAATCTGTCACAAACCTCAGAATTTTCTTTAGGATTTAGAGTACAAGTCGAATAAATCAACCTGCCACCATCTTTAAGATATTTCGTGGCATTACATAATATACGATACTGCAATTCAGGTAAATTGTCAATATCAACGGGTTTCTTAAAACGTATTTCAGGCTTACGGCGAATAATACCTAAACCGGAACAAGGCACATCGCACAAAACTTTATCTGCAAGCCCGTAATTCTCATTAAAAATCGCCGCATCAGACAAATAAGAATAAACATTCGAAAGACCAAGCCTTGATGCACCGCTTTTTATAAGTTCAACTCTTGACTGATAAATATCAAATGCTCTAACAAGTCCCGTATTATCCATCATCTGAGCAATGGTAAAGGTTTTTCCTCCGGGCGCGGAACAAAGATCAAAAACAGTTTCGCCAGGTTTCGCATCAACAGCATTACAGCAAAACTGCGAGGCAAGGTCCTGAGCATGAAAAAGACCGTTTTTATAGGCTTCAAGCTCATCAACAGCACCTTTTGAATCGATAATTAACGCTTCGGGCATTATATCTGTTTTATGAGCTACAACCCCCTCTTCGGCAAGTTTCCAAATCAGCTCATCAACCGATATTTTTGTTGTGTTACAGCGAATAACAAGAGGCGGTGATTCCAAAGCTTTTTCACAAAGAGAAATAGCATTGTCAAAACCATAAGAATCTATCCAAAGTGTAACAAGCCATTCAGGACATGAATATTTGATTGCAAGATATTCCGGATCGTTTTCTGAACATTCGGGAAGTCTTAATCCGTTATCAGCAACACGTCGTAAAACAGCGTTTACCATTGATGCGGCAAAATTGGATTTATTGACTTTTGCAAGGTTGACACTTTCATTAACAGCAGCCCTTGACGGTACCTTATCCATAAATAAAAGTTGATATGCACCCATTCTTAAAACAGTATGTAACTCAGGCTTTAATTTCTTAACCGGTTGATTAAGATAAAGACCGAGATTATAGTCAATTAAAATCAATCTGTCAAGTGTACCGTAAACGATATTACAAATAAAAGACTTGTCTCTTTCATCAAGTTCAGAATTTTCTTTTAAAAGACTGTCGATAACAAGATTGGAATATGCACCGTCTTTATGAACTTTTAAAAGTGCTTCAAAAGCGATTTGTCTTGCACTCTTCATATATTCAGCGACCTTTCGGAATTAGTTTCTTCTTCTGTTAAATCTGAGAACAAGTCTGAGAAGGTTTGCGATTGCAACAACAAGAGATGCAACATAAGTCATTGCAGCAGCTGTCAGAACCTTCTTTGCACCTGAAGTTTCATCATCATAAAGCAGTTGAGTTTCATCAATAACCTTTACAGCTCTGCGGCTTGCATTGAATTCTACAGGCAGAGTAACAAGATGAAACACAGCAATTGCAGCATAAAGTAAAAGACCAACAGTGATAAGAGGTTCAAAACCAAGAAAATAACCGAGAATGGCAAGAGGTATTCCAAGCGTTGAACCGAGGTTACATACAGGAACAAGTGTATTCCTGATTTTAATGGGGACATAGCTCTCAGCATGCTGTGCTGCATGACCGGCTTCATGGCATGCAATTCCGACTGCAGCAATAGAAGTGCCTGTATAAACCTCTGATGACAAACGAATAACTTTCGCTTTCGGGTCATAATGGTCACTTAATTTACCTGAAACCTGTTCAATACGGACATCATTTATTCCGTAATGCGATAAAACAGCCTGAGCTGCATAAGCCCCGGTTATTCTTCTTGTGTTTTCAACTTTTGCATATTTATTATAGGTTGATTTAACCTTTACCTGAGCAATCATCGCAAGAATCATTGCAGGTATAACCAAAATTACGTAATAATAATCAAAAAAGAAATAAGGCATGATTATCCCCTTTCCTTATTATTCAAATTTATCGCCCGGATTGAGAGAATTGCCTCTCATGAAATCAACAGCAGACATTGATTTCTTTCCTTCTGCCTGAAGGTGTAAAATTTCAATACATTTACCGTCACCGCAGGATACAACAAGCCGCTTTCCGCTTTCAACAATTTCACCTGCCGAAGCGCCATTGTCTGACACACGGACACTCTGATGAATTTTAACCTTTTTGCCGTTTATGACAGATACAGCCGACGGCCACGGAGAAAGTCCTCTGATTTTATTATGAACTTCCTGTGCAGTTAAATTCCAGTCAATCGGTGACAGATCTTTTGAAAGCATTGGAGCATATGAAAATTTTTCATGATCTTGTTTTTGAGGTTTCAATTCATTTTTTATAAGCAAATTAATTGTTTTTTCAAGAACTTCAGCACCTAAAACAGAAAGCTTATCGTGCATATCTCCTGCCGTATCATTTTCACCTATTTCAATTTCTGATGTTAAAAGCATATCTCCCGTATCAAGACCCTCATCCATTTGCATGGAAGTAACACCGGTTTTTTCACAGCCGTTTATTACTGACCATTGAATAGGTGCGGCACCTCTGAGCTTCGGAAGAAGAGAGGCGTGAATATTAATACAGCCGTATTTTGGAAATTCAAGAATTTCCTTCGGAAGTATTTTCCCGTAAGCAACAACTATAACAAGTTCAGGATCTGCTTCCTTTAACATTTCAAAAGCTGTTCCGTCTTTCATTTTTACAGGCTGATAAACAGGAATACCATGCTGAAGAGCAAGCTGTTTAACGGGAGGCGGAGTCAATATCATTTTTCTTCCCTGCGGTTTATCAGGCTGAGTAAAAACACCGCTCACATCATGTCCGCAGTCAATAAGCTTCTGAAGACAAGGCACCGCGAATTCGGGCGTGCCCATAAAAACTATTCTCATTCTTTAATCTCCTTGATTACACGCTGAGTAAAAACAATTCCGTCAAGATGGTCAAGCTCGTGGCAGAAGCATCTTGCTTTAAGCTGTTCGCCCTTATAAACACACCACTTGCCGTTTCTGTCCTGTGCCTTAACTCTGACAACAGCAGGTCTGCAGGTTACACCTGATTCTCCGGGAAGTGAAAGACAGCCTTCTTCTTCAAACTGCTCCCCTTCCGTGCTGACTATTTCGGGATTAATAAGTTCAATATATCCGTCGCCGCAGTCAATAACGACAACTCTTCTTAAAATACCAACCTGAACAGCCGCAAGTCCGACACCGTTTGCATGATACATGGTTTCTTTCATATCATCAAGAAGCTGCCAAAGTCGATTATCAAATTTTTCAACTTTACGGGATGTTTTTGCCAATATCGGGTCTCCGATTTTAACAATGTTTCTTATCGCCATAAATATCAATCCTTTCGTGCATTGATATATATAATACTATATTGTACTGTCAGGGTTTATGTCGGCATATACAGTAACCTTCGAAAACCTTGAATCTGTACCTGTATTAATTAAAATTTTAGAAATTAATTTTCTGAAACGGTCAGAATTTCTGCATTTAATAATTAATCTATATCTGTATTTTTCATTGACCTTTGCTACTCTTGAGGGCATAGGTCCGAGTGTGATTATTTTTTCACCTTTAAACTCATCATATAAATAATCTTTTAGTTGTTGAAGAACATAATCGGAAGCAAATATTGCCGCCGATTCATTTTCACTGATAAAGCCTATGACACAAATATCACAATAAGGCGGATATATAAGTGCCTTCCGAAGCTTTATTTCTGTATTAAAAAATTCGTCATAATCCTGCTTTGCCGCAAGACGGATTATTTCATTTTCAGGTGTCAAAGTCTGAATGATTGCCGTGCCTTTAAACTCTCCTCTGCCTGAACGGCCGACAACCTGTGTTAATAATGAGAAAGTTTTTTCAAGACTGCGGAAATCATCGTTATAAAGCTGCTGATCAACAGATACAACACCAACGAGTGTTACATTGTGAAAATTCAAACCCTTTGCAACCATTTGAGTGCCTATCATAATGTCATATTCATTATTGGCAAAACCGTCAAGCATCTTTTCATGAGAATTTTTCCCCGAAGTTGAATCGGTATCCATTCTGACAATCCTTGCTTCAGGAAAAAGTTCGGCAAGTTCATCTTCAATTTTTTGAGTACCGAATCCGGAAAATCTGACGGCTTTTTCTCCGCAAGATGGGCAAGTTTCACTCATTGAAACAGAATATCCGCAATAATGACACATCAACCTGCGGTTAGCCATGTGATATGTCATTGAAATACTGCAATGAGGACAGCATATTACTTCTCCGCATGAATTGCACGAAACAAAAGTATTGAATCCTCTTCTGTTAATCAAAAGAATAGACTGCTTCCCGTTTTCAAGATTTTCCTTTAAATATTCATATAATGTCTGACTGATAGCATTGCTTGAACCGACTTTAGGTTCATTTCTCATATCAACCGTTATTACTTCGGGTAAAACAGCATTTCCGTAACGATGAGTCAACTTGCAAAGCTCATATTTTCCATTCAATGCCGAAGCATAGCTTTCAACACTTGGTGTTGCAGAAGCAAGAAGAAGCAGACATTTATTATATGCAGCTCTGTATTTCGCAACATCAATGGCATTATAACGAGGAGCTTGTTCCGATTTATATGTATGTTCCTGCTCTTCATCAACTATTATCAGTCCGATATCTTCTGCAGGAGCAAATACGGCACTTCTTGTTCCGATTATTATTTTTGCTTCGCCCTTTTTAACTCTTTTCCACTGCTCAAGTCTTTCACGAACACCAAGTGCACTGTGAAAAACTGCTATTTTACCGCCGTATCTGTGTGCAAACAAAGAGAGAGTCTGAGGAGTAAGACCTATTTCAGGCACCATAACAATCACAGACTTTCCCTCATCAATAACTCTGTCTATAATACTCATATATACAGATGTCTTGCCGCTACCCGTTACACCGTAAAGAAGCGATGTGCATGCCTTCTCTTGAGAAATCAGATTCACAAGCTTATCATATGCAATTGTTTGTTCATCGGTCAGATTAATGGGGGTACGATTGCCTTTTTCATTTTTAATGTCCTGAAGAACAAAAATTTCCTGCTCATAATACTCTGCAAGTCCTTTTTTTACAAGACTGTTTGCAACTGCAGGAGTGAGACCGGTAAAATAACAAAGCTCTTTAACGCTTGCCGATTCCATATCACGCAACACATTAAGCATTTCTTTTTGCTTAACGGTAAGTTTTGCACAATCTGTATCGGGTAATACTCTGAGCATTTTAACTGTCAGATCCCCAAGATTTCTGACAGCATCACGGCTTGATAAAAGAACACCTTTTTTTACAAGATTTTCTGTGACGGATAAATTGGGTTTAATCTGCAAGGATTTAAAAATATTATCACTTTTAACAAATATTCCTCTTTTTTTCAAAAGATCATATATTTCTTTTTCATTGCCTTCAAGATTATCAACTTTTCTGATTTCACAATCAGGATTAACTGCATACGAAATAACAATTCTGTTATTGATTCCTGTGGGAAGCATAGCTTTGGCGGCTTCATAGAAAGTGCAAAATGTTCTGTCCTTAATCCATCTTGCAAGTTCAATCATTTCATCGTTAAAAAGAGGACTTGTATCAATAACATCAATGATTTTTTTTAGTCTTTTGCCATCAGAAAAATCAGATACATCAAATATAAACCCTATTTTTTTCTTATTTGCTTTACCAAACGGAACTGTTACACGGCAACCTTTTAAAGCAATGTTTTCAAGTTCGGGAGGAATAATATAATCAAATTCTTTATCAAAGGAAAACACCGTTCCTTCAACGGCAACCTTTGCATATTTCATCCGATTATCCTCCCTTCAAAAATTAATAATACAAATCAGATATTCCTGATTTCTTCGGGTTCAACGATAACATAATCGCCTGCAAGAATTTCTTCAAGAGCAACACTTACGGGTTTTTCTGTCATAATAACCTTGTTCTCTTCCGCATCCTCTGCGATTTCTCTTGCTCTTTTTGCTGTAGCAGTAACAAGTGAGTAACGGCTGAGATGGTTTGTGAGTATGCCTCTTAAATCGGGATTAAACATTGTTGATTACCTCGCTTAATATTTTTTTATTTCTTTTTACTTTTAATCTTTCTGCATTAATTATTGTTTCAATGCTGTTAACGGCATTTTCAACAGTATCGTTTATAACGATATAATCATATTCAACAGCACGGCGAATTTCTTCACGGGCAATAACAAGACGGTGATTAACCGTTTCTTCGTCCTCTGTGTTTCGTCCTCTGAGTCTTTCCTCCAGAACAGCTGTTGAAGGCGGAGTAAGGAATATGCTGACAGCATCGGGATAAATTTTTCTGATTTTTTCAGCACCCTGAACTTCAATTTCAAGAATTACCGCAAGTCCTGCCTTAAGCATTTCATCGACAGGATCCTTGGGAGTGCCGTAAAGATTATCGGCATATTCAGCAAATTCAAGCATCTTATTATCGGCTATTTTCTTTTCAAAATATTCACGGTTAACATAATAATAATGTACACCGTCAATTTCACCGGCTCTTTTTTCTCTTGTGGTCATGGAAACGGAAATTTTCACATCATCACGTTTTTCAAGAAGCTTTCCGAGAACCGTTCCTTTTCCAGAACCTGAAGGACCTGAAAATATAATAAGTATACCTTTATCAGTCATCTTCATCCTCCTCTTCATCAAGCTCGTCCATATCATCGTTAAGTCTGTTAGCAACGGTTTCGCTCTGAAGATAAGTGAGGATAACATGGTCGCTGTCGGTAATAATTACAGCTCTCGTTCTTCTGCCGTGTGTGGCATCAATAAGAGTTCCCTTTTCCTTGCTTTCCTGAATAATTCTTTTAATAGGTGCGGATTCGGGACTTACAATGGCAACAAGACGTCCGGCATTAACCATATTACCGAATCCGATGTTGATTAACTTCATTGCAACTTCCTCCGTTATTCAATATTCTGAATCTGCTCACGGATTTTTTCAATTTCAGCTTTAATGTCAACTACTTTGCGTGCAATTTCAACATCCTGAGCTTTTGAGCCGATTGTATTCGCTTCTCTGTTAAGTTCCTGAACAAGAAAATCCATCTTTTTACCGATTGCTTCATCCGAATCAAGGAAAAGACGAAGCTGTGAAACATGACTGCGAAGTCTGACTGTTTCTTCGGCAACCGCAATCTTATCTGCAAAAATCGCTGCTTCCGTAAGTATTCTCTGTTCATCAATATGAGCATCTGAAAGAAGCTCACGAAGTCTGCCGAGAAGTTTTTCATTATATTCGGCAACAGTCTGAGGCGAACGTTCCTCAACAAATTCAACATTTGAGATAATACTATCAAGTCTTGATAGAACATCTGTCTTGAGCCTTGCACCTTCACGCTCTCTCATAGCGATAAATCCGTCAAGCGCAGACTGCGCAACAACGCTGACCGCTGCCCATATTCTATCTTCATCGGCAGCTTGTTTGCGAATTGTGAAAATATCACTCACTCTTGAAATATCGGATACTTTTACATCATTTTCAAGTCCGAAGGATTCGGAAAGCTCTTTATAAGCATCAAGATAACCTTTAACAAGATTGTGATTGAGTGAAATAATTGTATCGGGTTCTTCAACCGCTTCAATCTGAACATAACACTCCATCTTGCCTCTTGTTAATTTACCGTTAAAGAAACTTTTAAGCTTTTCATCAAGAAAACCGTAAGTTCTCGAAAGCTTTGATGAAAACTCAAAATATCTGTGGTTGACACTTTTGATTTCAACCGTAATATTCATACCGTCTACAAGCTGCTGTGCCCTGCCGTATCCGGTCATACTCTTTATCATTTTTTACATCTCCATTATTTACTTAATGTCCACATGAGCACCCGGATGTGAGTGCAACGGGAATTTCAACGCTCAACACTTCATCACCCGAAAAACCAAGTCTTATAAATGCAGGTGATGAAATACTTACATCAATTTTTGCGATATAAGCATAGCGGTTTGCGGCATAATTCATGGCTGCTCTTGCTAAACCTTCGGTTATTATATCGTCATTGCAATCAACGGATAAAAATGTCATATTAAAACCATTGATATCAAATGTGCAAGAACCGATATTAACTTCATTTTCAACGGCATTAATTCCGATAATACCTTCGTTTTCAAACGGAATGAATCTTATCATTTTTTTCCACCGTCCGTTTTAAGTCCTGCAGCTTTGAATAATGATTCTACTTCCTGAGATGTTAAATCTCTCCACTGACCCGTCTGAAGCATACCGAGCTTAACAGAACCGACTGCAATTCTTCTGAGCCTTGCAACCTCAAGGTTAAGCGCTTCACACATACGGCGAATCTGTCTGTTTCTTCCTTCATAGAGTACTATTTCAAGAACTGCCCTACCCTCTTCTTTGGAAACAACATAAACATCGGCAGGCGCAGTTAATCTCCCGTCAATTTCTACACCGGTGGAAAGAATATCAACCTGCTCTGATGTTGGCTCTGGTCTGACTGTTACACGATATGTTTTGGGAACATGCTTTGAAGGGTGCATCATGGCGTTTGCAAATGCACCGTCATTTGTCATAATCAAAGCTCCTTCCGAAACTCTGTCAAGTCTTCCTACGGGATAAATTCGTTCTTTAACGTCCTTCACAAGCTCAAGAACACATTTTCTGCCAAGGTCATCATCTGTGGTGGTTACATATCCTCTGGGCTTATTGAGAAGTATATACCTCATATTTGACTGCTTTATAACTTTTCTGCCTTTAACTGTTACAGAATCTTTTTTAGGATCAACGCTGTCGCCAATCTGAGCAATTTGTCCGTTAACCTTTACAGAACCGCCTCTTATCATTTCTTCTGCCTTGCGTCTGGAGGCAACTCCGGCTTCAGAAAGAAACTTCTGCAATCTTATTTTATTGTCTGCCAATAGGTTCACCTCTGAACGCTTTGCTTAGCGTATTATTAAAGTAATCTTTCATTTTTCTGATAAAAACAATTATTAAACTCTCTTTATTATCTTCTGTAACATCAGGATAATCTTTTCTTGAAACTGATTGTTCTGCAATAATCGGAATTTCATCAATAACATTTCCGTTAGAAATAAACACCGCAGTACCGACAGTATCGCCTTTTTTTATTGGTGCATATTCAAACGGTTTAAGAAAAACTTTACACGTACACATTTTATCCGACAGAAAAATACAGCTTCTTGAAAGTCTGACAGAAACATGAGTTTGATTTCCGCCTGCAATTCTCAATTGATTTATAGGTAAATCACATGAATAATTAACAGGCTTACATTTGGAAAATCCATATTCAAACATCGTAATATGGTCATTCCAATCATCGCCCGCATTTAATGTGACAGCAACAAGAGTTATGCCGTCTCTTTCGGCTGCGCTGACCAGACATCTGCCGCTTTTCTTTGTGAATCCCGTTTTAATGCCTATTGCATCCGAATATCTCCACAAAAGTCTGTTATGGTTTGTGAGTGTCCGTGCATAGGGAGGATTGCCATAGGTAAGTCTGATGCTTTTTTGAGAAGAAATGGTTCTGAATTCAGGTATCTTAATACATTCTGCAGCAAGCAAAGCCATATCATATGCAGTTGAATAATGATTTTTGCTGTCAAGACCGGAAGGAGTAACAAAACTGGTGTTATTCATTCCGATTTCTTTTGCACGGTTATTCATAATCTCGGCAAATCCCTCGGGTGAACCGCCAAGAACATAAGCGACCGTATTAGCTGCATCGTTACCCGATTGAAGCATCATACCGT
Source organism: Acutalibacteraceae bacterium (assembly GCA_045531035.1). GTDB lineage: Bacteria > Bacillota > Clostridia > Oscillospirales > Acutalibacteraceae > CAG-177. The sequence continues at coordinate 28,283 of JAZSDF010000157.1, forward strand.
AAACAAGCTCAATCAATGAAACACTGTCACCTTCAACAAGTCCCATTGAAGTGCCTTCAACAGCAACCATATCATGCGTAACGATGATTTCTCTGTCAGGAGTAGCGTTTTCAATCGCAATCAACGATGTCATGATTTTTGTTGTGCTTGCCATCGGAAGGTGTTTATGTTCGTTTTTTGAATATAAAACCTCACCGTTATTTACACACAATAAAACAGCAGATTGAGCTGATACTCCTATTTCTGCTCCAAATGAATAAACTTCAAAACAGAACAATAAAACAAAAGATAACAAAAAAGAAAATATTTTCTTTATCACGGTTCTCATCCTCACATATTCAAATGTTAAAATATATGCGTAAGAGAACCGTTTAATAATTAAACTGAGGGTTCAGTTGTGTTCATATAGTCGTTGATTGCATTATCAACGGTATTATCTTTGTTTTTAAGCTGACTGATAACATCGGTAGCTTTATCAACAATATCGGGAACCATACCGATTACTCTTTCAACAGAGCCTTCTGCTGCATTGATATATTTAACCGATACACTGCCGTTATTTACAACAAGAAAAGCAACAGGAGAAATTGTGATACCTGCTCCGCCGCCGCCGCCAAAAAGCTCCTGATTACTCTTTGAGGGGAAATCTGTTCCGCCTGATGCAAATCCGTATGTTACCTTTGAAACAGGGATAATCTGAAGAGTTTCGCTGATTTTAATGGGATCGCCTATAATTGTGCTGACATCAACGAGGTCCTTAATCTTTTCGATTGATGTGCCGAGAATTCCTGATGCTGACTGTTCTTTCATTTTGTTTTCCACCTTTCTGAAAATTAAATATTATTTATAATCTGCTTTTCCACCGTAGGTTTTTGAACCTTGCTGTGCTTAAGCAGTTTTATAACCACTTTGAATAAAAGCTCAAATGCAAGAATAATAACTGCATTTATCAAAGATATCGGTCTGACAGAAATCTTTGTGTGAAGCTTTGCAACATTCTTTCCGTAAAGGAAATCGGGATTAATATCAATGCTGTATTTTTTAACTCTCATCGTGCTTACAATAAGTCCCATTGCGGGAAATGCCGCCGAACAAACCTTGCCGTATTTAATTGCAGTCTCAGCCGAATCTGATGCACCTACATCAAGAGAGATAAACAATTCTTCAAAAAGAAATGCTCTTCCTATTCTTTTGAACATTCCGCCAAGTGCTTTTGATGCATCCTTAAGAAGCTGAACAACACCCGAAACGCCGCGATTTCTGTAAAACCTGACAAACATATTGTCCTTTTTCTTTTTAGGTTCTTTTACAGTTTCATCTTTATTCTGAGGAGTTTCTTCTTCTTTTTTCTTTTTCTTGTCTTTTTTGGGTTTATCTTCCTTTTCTTTCTTGGGAAGAATATTGAATTTTAAGAAAAGCCAGCCGACAGAAACTGCAACATCATCTTCATAATGAACGGTTATAACAAATTTTATTGACAATAAAAGAATAAAAAACGCTATAATTCCGATTATTATCAAAAGTGCCGTCAAGCTATCGCCTCCTTATTCTTCAGGTTGGAAAAAGTTTCTGATCTGTTCGCCCTGATCATTATCAATTTCATCATCCTGCTCAACATCAATTTCCGGTTTTTCAGGAAGTTCAGGTAAGTCTGCAAGAGATGTAAGACAAAAACAACGAAGGAAATCGGGTGTTGTACCGTAAAGAAGAGGTCTGCCCGGTAAATCAAGTCTGCCTTTTTCTTCAAGAAGTCCTCTTTGACAAAGAGTTGACACAACACCGGAGCAATCAACTCCTCTGATTTGTTCGATATAAGCCTTGGTTACAGGCTGATTATATGCAACAACCGCCAAAACCTCAAATGCCGCAGGAGAAAGCGGTGTATTCTTTTTAATATCAAGAACACTTCTGACCTGCTGAGCATATTCAACTCTTGAGCAAAGCTGATATTTGCTTCCAAGCTTAAGAAGACATATGCCGCTCTGTCTTTCATCAAGCGAACGGGAAAGCTCCCAAAGTGCACCTGTCACAACTTCTGTATCAAGTTCAAGAGCTTCTGCAATTCTGACTGCTTCAACAGGTTCTCCCGAAGCAAACAGTATAGCCTCGCAGGCAGCTCTTATTTGTTCATTCGTCAATTTCAATACTCTCCCCTCTGCCTTCAAGCAAGGTTACGCTGATATCCTCGCCTTGACCGTCGATCTGAATTCTTTTAGCCTTGGCCATGGCAAGAAGTGCAAGGAATGTTGCAACCATTTCGGAGCGGGATTCTGCTTCGGTGAAAAACGAAGAAAATCTTCTGCTCTTTTTGGATTTGAATTTATCGATAATAAAACCGATTCTTGAGGAAACAGAAACAATTTTATGAGCAACAATTCCTCTGAACGCTTCAATCGGAGGCGGAAGTTTTCTTTTGCCTTTTCCGACAGCAGACATATATGCCTTGAATATTTCAAACGGCTCATGAATTCTTGTATAGGTCATATCAACTTCAAATTCTTCAGGCTCTCTTGAATAAAACTCAAAACCTTTTGCCTGAATCTGAAGTTTGCCTGCCACAAGTTTACAGTCCTGATATTCAGTAAGTTCTCCTCGGAGTTCCTCAACAAGCTTTTCGGCTTCTTCATGAACAGGAAGAAGAGAAACTGTTTTGATATACAGAAGTCTTGCCGCCATTTCAAGAAATTCACTCGAAACATCAAGATTATCTTCTTGCATCTTTCTTACATATTCAAGATACTGCTCAATGATTTCCATGATAGGAACATCATTGATGCTTACTTTCTTTTTAGAAATAAGCTGAAGCAACAAGTCCATGGGACCCTCAAACACCTCAAGCTTATACTGAAGCTTTTCCAAAGGATTAACCCCTTTCAAATATCAAAGAAAAAGATTGAACGGAAGACTTGCAAGAACTGAGATTCCATACATAATGTAGCTTGAAATTGCAGTTAACGGTCCGTCAAGTATTCCAAAAAATATCAATGCAAAAACAGCAAGAATAATATATCTTTCATACTGCATTATCTTGAAATAATATTTCGAAGGAATAATCAGATTAATTATTCTTGAACCGTCAAGAGGCGGTATCGGCAGCAAATTAAATACTGCAAGGCTGACATTAATCTGAGCTGCAAACATAAAGAATGAATAAGCCACACTGAAAAACATAACGGTTGTTTTTTCGAAAACAATTGATGAAATATTGCATAATATCATGAAAAAGAATGACATTATAATATTTGAAAGAGGTCCTGCAAAAGCCGTAAGAGCCATTCCTGCTTTAGGATTTTTAAATTTTCGGGGATTAACGGGTACGGGCTTTGCATAACCGAATCCAACCAAGAATATCATCAAAGCACCCATAGGGTCGATGTGGGCAAGCGGAGCGAGTGTCAATCTGCCCTTAAGTCTTGCAGTATCATCACCGAGCTTTGTTGAAACAAAAGCATGGGCATATTCGTGCACAGGTAATGTACAGAAAACAACAAAAACTCTTGCAAGAAGATTTAAAACGGTATCCATTGAAAAACCGTTTCGGATTATATCAAAAATCATTACTTATCCTTTCTGCCGATAACAACTCTTTCAATTTCATTGAAATCAAAAACAGATGATACATCGGAACATTGTTGAGAAAAAAGAAATTTAATATCATTTGCCTGACCTTCACCACATTCAACAGCAATTGCACCGTTACAGTTATTCAACCATCTGTCAGATATAACCTTATAAAAGTCAAGTCCGTCTTTTCCACCGTCAAGTGCCATTTCAGGCTCTGCGTGAACTTCCGACTGCAGCGAAGCAATATCATCGGAATTAATATACGGAGGATTAGATAATATCAAATCGCAATCAGGAATATTAAAACAATCAATTCCGTCAAATATATCGCCCTGAATGATAAAAGCGTTATTAAGCGAAAACTTATCTTTGTTCTTTTTCAGATAACAAAATGCATTATCCGATTTTTCAATCATAAATACTTTGGCATGAGGTATCAATTTCGCTACCGTCAGTCCGATACATCCTGAACCGGAACAAAGGTCAATAACAACGGGATTGGATTTATCTTTGAGATATTCAGATGCAAAATCAACAAGAAGCTCCGTTTCAGGTCTGGGAATCAAAACACCTTCGCCCACATAAAAGCTTTCACCGTAGAAATCCCATTCACCGATGACATATTGAACCGGAAGTCCCGAAGCTCTGTTGTTTATTTTTTCAATAAACTCAACTTGTTTGTTTTCATCGGGTATTTCATCAGAATGAAAAATCAGGTAATCACTTTGACATGCAAACACAGCTTCAAATATCCATCTTGCTTCGTTTGCAAAATTATCGATTTTATTATTCTCAAGAATATTTTTGCCTTGTATATAGAGTTCTCTGACTGTCATTCAACGTTCTCCGATTCATCAAAGTCGGAATTTTCTTTAATTTCTTCAACCTTACCGCTCAATGTAGCCTTCATGGCTTCAATTGCAACCTCAATGATTGCATCATCGGGTTCGGCAGTGGTAATTCTCTGCATAAGAAGTCCGGGAGCAGAAAGAAGATTGGTAAACTTATTGGGATATTTGCCTGCAAGCTGGATAAACTCAAAGCCGATACCCATTATCAAAGGTGTAATCAAGATTTTAACTAAAATCCAAAGCGCCCTGATTTTTGTGAGTTCCGGAAATACTACGGAAACAATTGATGAAACCAAAATGCTGAGGATTAATGTAACAAAAATAAAACTTGTTCCGCAACGGGGATGAAAACGTTTTTCTCTTTTTATATTTTCAACCGTAAGTTCATGACCGTGTTCAAAACAGAAAATAGTTTTATGCTCAGCACCGTGATACATATAAACTCTGCGAATCTCTTTCATTCTTGCCACAAGTGCCATATATACAACAAAAATAACAATCCTTATTAATCCTTCGAAAATAGCTCTGAGGCCGAGAATTGAACCGCCTGCAAGATGGTCATTTGCAAGGTCAAATACAAAGCTCGGAAGCCACATAAACAGAAGAAATGCAAGTCCGATTCCGAGTACAGCGGATACACCGCCAATTACAGCCATCATTTTAGGTCCGAAATGCGCTGTTATCCATTTATCAAGCTTTGATTCGTTTTGTTCTTCTTCAAAATCAAGAGAAGTCTTTTCAGCCGATTCCATGAGAAGCTTATAACCAAAAATCATCGATTCAATAAAGGATACAACGCCTCTGACAACAGGAATATTAAATATCTTATATTTTTTTCTGATTGAAACAAAATCCTTCATCGTTGTTTCAATCGTACCGTCAGGCAATCTTAAAGACATTGCTGTTCCCTCGGGACCTTTCATCATAATGCCTTCCATAAGAGCCTGACCGCCAACGGCAACATAATTACATTTTTTCTTATTCATAGTCTGTGATTACTCCTTCCGTGTCAGATGATTCCCTTTCGGGCGGAGCAATCGGAAGAGTAATTCTGACCGTCGTTCCTTCACCCAGAACACTATCTACATCAAGCTCACCGTTATGAAGCTTGATTATTTCATCGGCAACCGCAAGTCCGATTCCGGAACCGCGTACCGTAGTATTTGCTTTGTAAAATTTTTCTTTTATATGAGGTAAATCCTCAGGAGGAATTCCTGCACCTGTATCACTGATTGTAATAATAAGTGTCGCAGGGTTAGGTATTTCTGCAAAAGCCACAATTTTACCGCCGTGCTTTGTATATTTCAAAGCATTGTCAAGAATATTAATAAAAACTTGCTTTATTCTTGACGAATCGCCGTTTGTAGGAGCAGGTAAATGAGGAACGTTGTATATCAAATCTATACCATCTTTGATTGCTCTTTCTTTAAAAGAAAATATTACTTCATCGAGCTCAGCAAGAATATCAATTCTTTCGTTATTCATCTTCATTCTTCCGCTGCTCATTCTTGAGAAATCAAGAAGTTCCTCGACCATATCATTAAGACGTGATGCCTCGCTGATTATAACACCCATTCCTCTTTCAGCCATCTGTTTGTCAGTATCTCCGATTTGAATAAGTGTTTCGCCCCAACCTTTTATGGCGGTCAACGGAGTTCTGAGTTCATGCGATATAGTTGAAATAAAATCGTTTTTCAATCTGTCGGATGTCGCAAGTTTATCAGCCATATCATTGATTGTTGTGCAAAGCTCACCAATTTCATCGTTATAAGGATAACGGTCAATTCTCGCTTCAAGGTCACCGCCGGCAATTCGTTTTGCAGTTTCACCGATATCCCTGACAGGATTAACAATCGATCTGATAAAAATACTTCCGGACAAAATAAGAAGAGCAAACATGAATATGCAGCAAAAAGCAACGATAACCGATATTCTTATAAGCTGTGTATCGATAGCTTCAAGTGAAATCATAAATCTTACTGCACCGCCGTGCAATCCTGTAGAAAAGTTATAAACACAGGTAGAAGCCATTATTTTTTCACCGGAAGGAAGCTTTCCTGTCCATCTTGAAACACCGTTTTCGCTGCTCAGAGCGTTGACATAATCAGGCATTTCAACATTTTCTTTAATCTCAAATCCACTCGATGAAAGAATTATTTTTCCGTTTCGGTCTATAATCCAGACCGCCATAATATCTTTATCTTGAAAATTTTCAACAAACTCTCTGCCGGCTGATTCAAATCCATTTGAAGCAGCATCATATAGACTGAATGAAGATGCAATTTTATCGGAGGTGTAGGCATCAAGTGCCATAGAAGCAACACCGTAATAATAATTTCTGAAAGAAAGAAGTAGCAACACCGAAACCGTGAGAAGTATAACAATAACAATTGATGCCACATTTATAAACCAACGTTTTGTTATGCCCATATATTTCACGGTTTCGTCCCCTTTCGATTAAAAATCAAGAATCACACAATCCATTTATAGCCTATACCCCATATTGTTGTTAAATGTTTCGGCACAGAAGGAACATCTTCAATCTTCATTCTGAGACGTCGGATATTGACATCAACAATCTTTTCTTCTCCGAAATACTCATTACCCCAAACCTTGTTGAGAATATCAGTTCTGCTTAATGCAGCGCCCGGCTTTGTGAAGAAATATTCCATCATCTGAAACTCAACCTGAGTTAACTCAATGTATTTTCCGTGTTTTGTTAATGTTCTGCTTCTGAGATTAAGCTTAAATTCACCAAGTTCAATAATATCGTCAGGACTTGATTTGGGAGCTGTATTCATCGCGACCCTTCGATAAATAGCATCAACCCGAGCAACAAGCTCGGTCGGAGAAAACGGTTTTGTAACGTAATCATCAGCACCGTTCATAAGTCCGGTAATCTTGTCCATTTCCTGAGTTTTTGCGGTAAGCATAATAATTCCAATGTTGTTATTCATGTTTCTGAGTCTTTTGCAGACTTCAAATCCGTCAATGTTCGGCATCATAACATCAAGAAGCGCAACATCAATTTCACCACCGCAAGCCTCGTAAAGCTCAAGTGCCGTCGTACCATCTTCAGCTTCAATAACCTCATATCCGCCGCGTTTCAAATTAATAACAATAAACTCTCTTATGGCGGCTTCATCTTCGGCAATAAGAACTCTTTTCATAAAGCTCTCCTCATTAATTTATTCTAATAATCTTTGATATAACAAATTCATCCTTAAGACCTATATTTTTTCCGTCTGATGTAATAAAAACGCAAACAACACTGTCTTCATATTCAATAACGGGAATATATGCACTGAACTTATCTGTATTCCACTTTGAAGCGGGAATTTTCAAAACAGAGAAAAGCTCATTAACAGGTTTGCCGTTATCGTCGGCGGAATAAAGAATCCAACAATTCTGAGAACGGTAGTTCCTGATTCCGAGAGAATTTATCTCTGACTCATCAAGACTTATCATGTAACCGTCCTGATAATTGGTTAAAGTATAAGAAACAACAGCGAGTCCGGAATCGTTAAGGCTTTTCCATTCTGTAAGATAAATGTTTTCAGTATCCACCGTTACGGCGTTATCACCCTTTCCGAAAAGCGTTGACTGAACAGGAATATCAATTATTCCGTCATTATTTATATCTCTGCATCCTATAGGTTCATATCTGAGAGTCGCAGAATTGGTCATTGTTTCGGTATCAAGAAGAGGTGCAAAAAGCTCGGATTTGTCATTATCCCAGTAAACAATCTCGGTAATCATCTGCTGATCACCCTTAAGAGCATCAACATAAACTCTCATAGGTGAATCTTTTGATTTTTTCTCGGTTTTAACGGAGGTATAACTGCTGATATTCGGGTCAAGTTTTGTTTCGCCAAAAAGAACAACAGAATCACCTGAAAGTCTCAATACCTTGGCAATTTTCTGACTGACACCCTGAAGATTGTCCTGTCCGATAAGAAAAATATCTTTTTTTCCGTTACCGTCAATATCAATAACATCGGCAATTAAACACGACTCATTAGATATTTCTTTTAACTTTTTAGAAACAGAATCCGAACGATACAAAGACAGAATATTTCCTGACGATGCTCCCGAAGTGTTCCACAAAACAAGAATTTCACTCTTACCATCTAAATCCATATCAGTAATAACTATGTTTTCTATTTCACTTCCGTAACCGTTAAAATCACCGAACGAAATCCATCTGTCATCAATGAAATCAAGATAATACATTCTTGCAACAGACATATCAGAAATTTTTTTATAAGACACAATCGCCTCAGGAGATCCGTCTGAATCAATATCTTCAACAATAATGGCAGAGCGATAATCGCCTTTTCTGGGATTACAAAGGGTAGTTTCTTCTTTGATATTTTTATTGAATACTTCAACAAGATCCTCGTATTCTTCATAAAAAAGAGGAGGAGAAAGAAGTGAATCAGCAGGTAGAATAAAGGAGTTATTACCGCATGATGAAAATGCCCAAGCAACAACAATTACGACTGATAAAACAGAAACAAATCTTCTCATTGCTACACTCCTCCATATTATTAGTTTAATTATATCATAGCATATTAAAATAAATCAATATATATTTAATATAAAATTAATATAAATGATATAAAAAACCGCTCCGAAGAGCGGTTTTTATCCTATGAAATATTATATTTTGCGTAATATTCACCAAACGACCAACAATAGCCGTCTGAAACTCTTACAGGAACAACAAGAGAATCGGATTCAATATCATCGTATTCACCGAAATCAGCAATAAGAACAAGGTTGCCATCAGTTAAAGCTGAAATGTTTTCCTGAGGTCCGATTAATGTTACCTCGGAAAATTGGAACTCAGAAAAATCGACTGAAATACCGTTAGGAACATTCTCAAGTTTAATGTTTTCAGGAGAAACACTAAGTTTTTTACTCACAACATTTGTTACATTAACCGTAACAGTTATTTCGGTTACAGTATCATCGAGAAGTATTCCGCCGGGGAAATCGTTTGAACCAAGATTAACAGTAAAAACATTTTTTCCGATATTCAGTTTGTTAAAATCAATTTTTGTAGCAAGTTCAATACTTTCCTTAGCAGTATCACCATCAAAAATTCCGAAAGAAGCAGTCGAAGGTGAAACCGTGTATTCAAAAGGAATACTTCCTATGTATTCAGACGGAATATTAGAAAATGAACATGTTATAGGAAGGGTCTGAATTGAATAAACCGGAACTTTAATACTTACCTTCGAAGATGTTCTGTTGAAATTTACGCCTTGAACGGGATTGCCGCTTTTATCAATGGCAACAATTGTTGCATCAACAGAAGTGCTCTGACGCAAATCACCATTATGCTCTGCTCTTGCAACAACACCTGCAACCTTTTTAACCGCTGTTTCAGGACCGCTTACTTTTACTGTTGAAACGTCAGAAACAGTAATTTCACCCAAATGAAATCCGTCACGAACAGCATCATTAACAAAAGCAAGCTCCGGAATAATCTTAAATTCCTGTTCCTTAAGATAATCGAATGTAATCTTTTCTGTTATCTGAGGAGAAACACTCACGAATTCATATTCCGGTCGGACACTCTTTGATGTAACAGTCAGATTAAGAGGAAAATCACCGACAGAATTAACAAGACTTGTGTCGGCAACAACAAGAATATCATCCTTGATGTCATCCGATTCAACGATATATCTCTTTCCGCTTATGGTAACATCAACAGTATATTCTTTATCAAGAAACGGCTGAAGTCCGCCAAGGTTATTATTTACATTCGAATAATTTATTTGAACAGGAACATTGGATATGGTATTCTGCGTTTCGGCAAATTCCGTAGCAACAATAAGCCATGCAATTACCGCAAAAAGAACAGAAAACACCAAAAGAAAACGGTTATCATAAAATAAATCACTTATTCTTTGTTTTTTTCTTTCCATCGTACTTACCCTTAAATATTTTTTTGAATATGCCGTTATCAATAATATTATCCGTCGGATTATCAACAAGAAGATTAATAAGCTTTTCTCTGAGCTCCGAATCGGAAAGATTACGTTCAAGCACTCCTCTGTATGCAAGTGAGATTATTCCTGTTTCCTCTGAGGTTACAATAACAGCCGCATCGCTCTGCTCACTCATTCCGAGAGCTGCCCTGTGCCTTGTTCCGAGATCGCTGGAAACATCTGTATTTTTAGTAAGAGGAAGAACACATCCCGCCGAAATAAGCCTGCCGTTTCTTATGATTGCAGCACCGTCATGCAAAGGCGATTTTGGAAAAAAGATGTTACCGATGAGTTCATGGGTTACATAAGCATCAACAGGTTTTCCCGATGAAATAACATCGCCCAAAAGAGTCTGTCGCTCCATAACGATGAGTGAACCGGTTTTGCCTTCACTCATTCGCTGGACAGCCTTTGAAATCTCATTAATTGCATCATTTACAGTTTTTTCTTTGTCGGTTCTGTTGCCTTTAAGTATTAGACTGAGGCTTGTAAATTTGCTGTTACCGACCTTTTCGATAACCTGCCTGATTTCCTGCTGAAACAAAATGATAAGGATAATAAATAAATTTTGGAACAAAAACCTGAATATGTAAGAGCTTGCCTGCATATCAAGCTGAGTAATAATCAAATAGGCAACACCCAAAAGAAGGAGTCCCTTGACAAGTTGGAAAGCACGCGTTTCTCTTATCAATTTGATAGCGTTATAAACTACAAACGAAATCAAAGCAATATCGAGCAGATCCGTTATTCCGAAGCTTAACGAACCGAGCTTTGAAAAAAATTCGGATATATTATCAAAAAGGGCCATAATCTGACCAATCCTTTCCGATTCAAGTGAAATTCAATACTATAATAACACAAATAAAATAATTATGTAAATAAAAATAGCGGATATTTACAAAAAATTTATTTTTCAATGATGCAAACAGAATGAGCGGAAATGCCTTCTTCTCTTCCTGTAAATCCAAGCTTCTCTTCGGTTGTGGCTTTAACGCTTACAAAATCAACCGAAATATTGCATGCAGCGGCAATATTCTCACGCATTTTATCAATAAAAGGACGCATTTTTGGTCTTTGAGCAATTAATGTTGCATCAATGTTGCCGACAAGATACCCTTCTTTTTTTAAAACATTTACTACTTCTTTAAGAAGTAGTAAGCTATCAGCACCCTTGTATTTATCATCGTTATCGGGAAACAGACAACCTATATCGCCCATTGCAGCAGCACCTAAAAGAGAATCGCTGATTGCATGAAGAAGAACATCAGCATCGGAATGTCCGAGAAGACCTTTTTCATGCTCGATTTCAACACCGCCAACAATAAGCTTTCTTCCATCAACAAGCTTATGTACATCATATCCGTGTCCGATTCTGATCATTATGTCAACTCCTTTTCTATCTCCTTAACATCTTCAATAAAACGGTCATACGTTGTTATGTAATTCAAAACTTTAATGAGTGAATTTGCTGATAATCTTGCAGGAAATGAATAATATTTGAGCAAAGCTGCTCGTTTTTTTGAGCTGTCCTCACCGCCTGTAAAACCAAATTCATATAAATCAAGCTTGGTAATGGGTCTTTCAGGTTCAGATGTTGATTCACACAAAACGCCGGCATTGGCAAGAGCTTGCATTATAATATCTTCAGAAACACCTTCTACCCCTATTTTGCCTTCTTTTGAGGGCACCGTTTTACGGCTTTCCTTCCCGAAAATATCGGGAATATATGCGTGTTTAATGTTTTTTTGATCAACTGTTGAACCAATAAATGAACGAATCTTAAAGCCGGCAGAATCGCTGTCGGTAAGAACCAATATACCTCGCTTTTCGGCAAGCTTTCTTATCATAATCTGAAGCTCTTTATCTTTAAAAATACCAAATCCATCCGTCTGAATAATCGGAGCATCAATTATTCCCGACAGCTTTATTTTGTCATATTTACCTTCAACAATAACAGCCTGTTTAATTTTTATCATTTTATCTCCTGCCTGCCCTTGCAAGCTTTACTACAGTTTGTTCCAGAACAAGTCTCTTATCGAGTGCAGAACTTTTGAGGGTTGTATCTGCCCATGAAAGAATATCAATACACTCCCCTATTGCATCAAATGAAAGCGAGGAACCGTTTCTCGCTGCATTGGTAAGCCTGAATTCTTTGCCTGCATAGTCATAATATTTCGCAATAATTTCAGTTCTGTTTCCTGATTTAACAGCCGCTTTTGCCCTGTAAATATCCGAATACTGTGCAATAAGCGCACCGAGAATCTGAAATTCATCTTCTCTCTGTTCAAAAAGAAGAGAAAGCTTCTTAAACGCACTGTCAAACCTGCCTGCTGTCAAATCCTTAATCATATCAAAAACTTTTGCATCAAGATTTTTAATACAAACAGCATCAACATCGCTCTTTTTTATTTCTCTCTCGGATGCATATGCACATACCTTATCGGTTTCATTAAGCAATGTGTTAAGGTCATTTCCGACACATGTTATAAGATAAGCGGCAACACCTTTTTCAAACGATGTTCCTCTTTTTTTTGCACCGTTTTCGAGCATTTTAACAAGATCGGGTGTTGTTTTTTTGTCGAGTTTTGCATTATGCCCGTATTTTTCAAAAAGTCTGACAGCCTTATTCCATTTTGCGCCTTTAGGGTTATATGAAATAAAAGAAAATATAAGTGCACAATCATCGGGGTTATCACTCAAAACCGTTTCAAGCTGCTCAAAGCCATCGTCATCAAGGGTATCTAAAGGAAAATCCTTAACAAGGACACACTTGGTTTCTGCCATCATAGGAACAGCACCGGCACCTTCGTATATTTCCGAAAGCGTACATTCTTTTCCGTCGAATGTGTGATAATTAAAATCAGCAAATGCTTCATCAACCGTTTTAGAAACAATTTTATCAACATATGCCTTTTTCAAATAATCTTCTTCACCATGAATAAGAAAAATTCCGACAGGATTATTTTTAATTATTTCTTTTAATCCGCTTTCATTTATTGCAGGCATATTTTTCCTTTCTGAGAATCATTATTCTCTGTATGAGCTGACATATTTGTTGTCAGCTTTAATAATTAAATCGCCGCAACCCGCTGTTGCAACGCAATTCATACCTATGTCATTCAGTTCACTCTGGAGAGTTATTCCTCTCACATTTTCTGCATTAATTACAACAATTGCAGCCCCTGATTTTTCAATTCCGGTTGGATAATCATTCCTTGTAATAACAACATCCGCATTTCTGAACTGTTCGGGAATCAGCATATAATCAGAAACAGGATCAAAAAGAATAAGTGCGGATATATCCTCGTTTTTAATATATGATAATGATTTTCCTTTTTCAGAAAAACATAATACATCAAAATTTTTAAATTGTTTTATATGTTCAAAATCTTTAACAGAACATCTTTTCAGCAAAGGGAAAAATTCTGTAGGGAAAGAATTACAATAAATATCATCGGGCTTAAATGATTTTATGATATTTACGAAATAAGATGATGCATTATTATCACTATCCGGAAATATCACCGAGGTCAAATCATTGCCTGTTTCATCAACAGCATAGCCGATGCTATATGAACCAAGAAATTCGGTACCTCCGCATCCGAGCAATACCGTTTCATCGTTTTTGCTAAGCAAAACAGATGTACCGTTGCCGCAGTCAACAACACGAATTTTAGTCAATGATTTTTCTGTCAAAGAAAATGACATAATTAAAACTGTGAAAATAATGCTGCACAAAACACATGTAAGCCTCGGATATGCTTTCCCGTAGTATGCAAGCACAAGCGAGAACACACAAATCAGGAATAACGATATAATTATTATTGCCGTTTCATCGTTCTCAATATTAAAGGATAAAAACCTTATCTGAGAGGATTTTTCTGAAATCCAAATTAAAAATTCACATATTCTTCCTCCGAAATATGCAGGAACATTGATAATCGTTGTGGAAAAACAACCGATAATCGCTCCGATTGCACAAAGAACCATACAAAGTCCCGAAACAGGAACAACAATAATATTTGATATAAAAACGATAAAATTAAATCGATTATATAGCATCAAAGAAACCGGTAAAGTAAATGCGGTTGCAGATAAAGTTACCATAAAAGTTGAAACGACGGTATATACAAAGCTTCGTATCGGTTTAACTTTGATTTTCATTATTTTTTCTTCAATTGATTTTGAGAAAAACTCTGAATAAAGTATAATTCCAGCCGTTGCCAATGCGGAAAGCTGAAGACTTGCAGAACCCATTGCAAATGGATTGAAAACAGCAATAAGCATCAATGCAAAACCAAGAGAATTCAACGAATCACTTTTTCTGAGAACGACATTCGAAAGCAAATATATTATTGTCATTACTCCTGCACGTATAACAGAATATGTCATTCCCGAAATAAACATAAAAAGTATAACGGGGAAAACAGATATCAAGCTCGATATTCTGTTGTCCATTTTTGTCTTTCTCAAAAGTTCATAAACAAGCATGGACCACAGCGAAAGATGATATCCCGAAACACATATGATATGCGATATTCCGATAAAACTGAAATCATTTAAGATATCGGTTGAAAGCCCGCTTTTGTCACCAATGAGAAGAGCGACGGCCAATGCACCGTTTTCATTCGGCAGAACACGGTAAACGCCTTCTCTTATCCCGTTTCTGATATCAATAATCTTCTTTCCGAACGGTTTTTCTGATTCAGCAACAGCAAAAATTTCAAATTCATTTTCAAACGGATAAGCACCGACAAACACTCCGTTAGATTTGTTGACCGATAATGAAACATCATTCGATTCGCCCGGAATATAAAACGTAAATTTCCCGCTGACCAAATCATATGGCTCCGCATCGGGAACAGACGAGAAAACAAGCCTCGCTTTTAAATCAACTTCATCGTAATCAATTTCTTTGATTCGAGCTGTATAATAACAGTTTCCGTATTCATATTCAGGTTCGGATATCAGTTCTGCGATAATATTGCAGGTTTTACCGTTGTATGAAACCGCAGGAACATATAGAAATTCATTTGTCCCGAGCAAAAGCAAACAAGAAAGAACAACAGATAACACAGAACAAATAAAAGTACCGTT
Organism: Acutalibacteraceae bacterium; assembly: GCA_045531035.1. GTDB lineage: Bacteria > Bacillota > Clostridia > Oscillospirales > Acutalibacteraceae > CAG-177. Next base: position 43,794 of record JAZSDF010000157.1, read on the forward strand.
ATTTCTTAAAGATTTAATCAAAAAACCACTAATCAGAGCGACGGAAAATACTGCTAATGCAGCAACCGTCACTCCAATATCAAATTTAAAAAGTAAAGCAATGGTGAAAAACACCGTAAAGCCAATCACAGCAAACGGACGTGACATTTACATCACCATTCATAATAATTATTTTTTGATAAGAGGTATAACACCGAGGAAAACTATATCGTCTCTTTCAGCTGCATCACCTTCTGCAAGGACAGCTGCTTTCGCAACAACATCAGCATCAAATTTCTTACAAAGGATTTCAACAGCTCTGAGAGACTCGCCCGTGCTGATAACATCATCAAGAATAACAACACGCTTTCCTCTAATCTGCTCACCCTCAACTCCGTCAAGAATAAGCGTCTGAACTGCGTCTGTTGTTATGGAACGAACGTCAACGGAAACAGCATCTTTCATATAAAGCTTAGCCTTTTTGCGGGCAACAAAATACTTCTTTCCGCTCTGTCTTGACATTTCATAAGCAAGAGGGATGCTCTTCGCTTCAGGAGTCAAAATATAATCAAATTCGGGAAGTCTTTTGAGAAGTTCCGTTGCAGAATGAACAGTTACTTCAACATCGCCGAAAAGAATAAATGCAGCAATATCAAGCTTATCGCTTATGGGACATCTGAGCAAATCTCTTTCAAGACCTGCTATATCAACTCTGTAATATTCAGACATAATATACCTCCATCAACCTGCAGGCCAGGTAAATTCTCTGCCGCTCATAAGATGAAAATGAATATGTTTAACGGTCTGACCCGCACTGTCACCGCAGTTGTTGACAATACGGAAACCGTCAAGATTCATATCTTTTGCAATCTTTGATGCAACTTCAAAAACATGAGCAATAAGACCGCTGTTTGTTTCATCAATTTCAGCAGCAGATTTGATATGCTCTTTGGGAATTATAAGAACATGAACAGGTGCCTGAGGTTCAATATCATTGAAAGCAAGCACTTTTTCATCTTCATAAACCTTGGAACAAGGTATATCACCGTTTATAATTTTACAGAAAAGGCAATCCATAATTACACTTCCTTATTTAATCATTTCTTCAACAATTGAAACAACTGCATCCATAGCAGATTTGACATTTGAAACATTTTTTGTGCCTGCCATTGCACTGTCAGGTCTTCCGCCGCCTGAACCGCCTGCAAGTTTGGAAACAGCTTTGACAATGTTACCTGCATGAGCACCCTTGGCAACAGCATTTGCACCGCAAGCACAAGCAAAATTAGCACTTGTACCGTTAACACCGCAAATAACAGCAACTGCATCGGGGTTTTCCTTAACCTTATCGCACATTGAACGGAGGTCACCGGGGTTAACACCTTCAACAATTGTTGAATTAAGTGTAACACCCTTAACATCAACAGAATTGCTCAAAAGGTCGCCCGTCTTAAGCTGAGAAAGCTCTGCACGGAGCTGTTCTATTTCCTTATCTTTTGCTTTAAGATCATTCATAACAGAGTTTGCCTTCTTATTAAGTTCGGAAACGTTTGCAAGCTTCATAGCTGCAGCAGTTTCATTAATAAGAGTATTATTCTTTGCGATATAATCAAGCACGCCGTAACCTGTTACAGCTTCAATTCTGCGAACACCCGCAGCAACCGATGACTCGGAAATAATCTTAAACAAACCGAGTTTACCTGTATTATCAACATGAGTACCGCCGCAAAGTTCTGTTGAGAAATCACCCGCTTTTACAACACGGACAACATCGCCGTATTTTTCTCCGAAGAGAGCCATTGCTCCAAGCTTTTTAGCCTCTTCAATGGGCATTTCCGTGCTTGAAACTTCAAATGCAGAAAGAATGATTTCATTAACTCTGTTTTCAACTTTTGAAAGTTCTTCCGAAGTAAGAGCAGAGAAATGAGTGAAGTCAAATCTCATTGC
>JAZSDF010000124.1:0-7080 GCA_045531035.1 Acutalibacteraceae bacterium
TTTTACAAATGGCTTTGACATATCTGTATGGAGAAAATATGCAGGAGAAATATCAAAAGAATTGCCGTCAAAATGTGAAAACGATGCAAAAGATTATGATTTCAAAAAGGACGTTCTTCCTGTTCTTGAAACCGCATTGAATGAAGAAAAAATAGATTTTGTCAGCAAAAATTTTCAGATTGTTGTTGGCACTCTGAACGCTAATCTTTCGAAGCTTTTTGATACAGAACCCGATATAAATATCATTCTGTATCTCGGACTTTGCAACGGTGCAGGTTGGGCAACTACGCTTGACGGTAAAAACACCGTTCTTCTCGGAATAGAGAAAATAATCGAGCTGAATTGGGGCGACGAAACAAATATGCGTGCCTTGATTCTGCACGAAATCGGTCATCTGTGGCATAAGATGAACGGTCATTTGTATATCCCTGATTTTACAAAACGAAGAAAAGCCATACAGCAGCTTTATCAGGAAGGTGTTGCTATGGTTTGCGAGCACATTCTCTGCGGTGACGATGATTTCTGGCATCAGGATAAAAACGGTTGGCTTGATTGGTGCCGTGAAAACGAAACTGAAATCAAAAAAGAATATCTCCGCCGTCTTAATGCGAAGGAAAGTGTTCAGGACTTTTTCGGAGATTGGTGTTCGTATAACGGATACTCCGATGTTGGATATTATCTTGGTTATCGGTTTATCGAGCATCTTATGGAATCATATTCATTAAAAGAAATCGCAAAATTTTCTTTCAGTAAGATAAACAAAGAATTTAAAGATTACGCCCGACAGAGGTGAATTATGAAACTGACAAACTACGGTATGCCCACATTAATTGAAACAAGCGCACTCGAAGAATGTGCGAAGCTGTGTGTGGAATTGGGTCTTGATTTCATCGAACTCAATATGAATATGCCTCAGTATCAGCTTGATAAAATTGACGTGGATTATTTCAAGCGTATTGCTGACAAATATGGTATTTGCTACACCGTTCACCTTGACGAGAATCTGAACGTCGGCGATTTCAACCCTTATGTTGCAGAAGCTTACACTAAAACCGTTGCCGACACAATTAAAATTGCAAAACAGCTTGGTGTCAGAGTGGTTAATATGCATATGGCAAGAGGTGTTTATTTCACCCTGCCCGACAGAAAGGTTTATCTTTTCTTGGAATACAAAGAGCAGTATCTCAAAAGTATTATTGTGTTCAGAAATATGTGTGAAAACGCTATTGGTGATGCCGATATTAAAATATGTATCGAGAATTGCGACGGCTACGAAGATTTTCAGAAAGAAGCTATTGAATTACTTTTGGAAAGCAATGTTTTTGCTTTGACTTTTGATGTGGGACACAATCACGGCATTGGCGGAACAGACGAAGAATTTATTATGAAACACAAAAACCGCTTGCATCATATTCATCTGCACGATGCAAAAGGCAAGAAAAATCACCTCGCACTTGGTACGGGCGAAATGGAGATTGAAAAATATATTAGGCTCGCTGACGATCATAACTGCCGTGTGGTTTTGGAAACAAAAACGATTGACGGATTGAAGTGGTCTGTGGAGTGGTTGAAGAAAAACATATGAAACTATGAAGGAGAATGAATATGCCGATATTTACAATAACTTTTTGTGCAATAATTTTTGTAATCTTTATACTTGATAATTTCGTTATAATCCCTAAAACAGAAACAGTAACACTTAAAGAAAAACTGTGGTCAGGACACAACAAAGGTTACATAAATCATGCTCTACATCTGTCCGAAAAGAAAATCAAAAAGGGACAAGTATGGCGATTGGTATCGTCATCGCTTCTCCATATCGGAACGTGGCACATCATTTCAAACATAACCGCAACCCTCATTGTCGGATATGCCGTTGAATCTCAGCTCGGCTCGTTAAAAACCGCACTCTGTTATATCGGCTCTGCGTTCATATCGGGCTTGTATATGGCATTTGTCTATAAGCTCCACGAAGGCGAAGGTGCATCAACGGGTATCTACGGTCTGATTGCAGTGTTTGTTATGCTTACCGTCAAAAACGGAACGGTTTTCTTTTCTCCCGTACCGGCAATAGCATTGATTGTTTTAGCGATTTACACAGTCGGCGGAATGTTTATGGGCAAAGCAACCGCTTGGGAGCATATTTCCGGATTTGCTGGCGGTCTGCTGATGGGATTTATTTTGATATAAAAGGATATTTTCTATGAATACAGATTTAATCAAATCGATTGTTGAAAAGCAAATGAACACTAAGGTCAGCAAAACCCGTGCTGTCGGCAAGGGTGCAAGCGGAAGCGTTTGTCTTGTAAAAATCACAACCGAGCCTTATGAAATTGCAGTTAAAACGAGTAAATTCTATGATGCAATTTGCAAAGAGAAGGATATGCTTGATTTTCTTTCTCCCAAGGTTTCATATAAAGTTCCGAAAACATATTTCCTCCACCGTGAGAACGACACCGTTTATCTCGGTATGGATTACATAAAGGGTATGAGTGGTAAGAGCAAATATCTTGCATTTATTCCGTCAAGAAAGCGACTCAGAAACAGCATTATAGATGCGCTTATGAACGCACAAAGCGTGCATAATGACAAGTTCGGCAAGTACGATAATCCTGTTTATGACTCTTGGACGGAGTATTACAAAGATTATTTTGTTGATATTTATGCCTTTACGAAAGCGAAGTTTGAGAAAAACGAGATTGAACCCGAGATTATGGAAGCGGTTGAGCTTATCAGCAAGAATTTCGATGAAATATTCAGCGTTACAAACAACACCGCCTGCCTTTGTCACGGCGATTTCTGGATGCCGAATCTGATAATTGATTTCTGGAAATCCGAGCTTGCAGGTGCGGTTGACCCGTTTGATATGCTGTGGGCAGAACCCGAATATGAGATCTTCTGCCTGACACTCGGTTTCGGCGAAAAGCTCAAGCTTTATGATGAATATAAAAAGAGAAATCCAACCTCAAAATACTGCGATTTAAAGGTCGAACTTTATGCACTGTGCAACGAGCTGAATTGGTATATTCTTCTGGGCGAAATGGGACACGATTATCTGCTGTTCCGTGCAAAAAGATTGAAAAAGAAAATGAAAGAAATGGGATTGAGCAAATGATGGATTTTATATCAAAAGAACCCATAAATAAAGGTTGGTCGTGTGATAAGAAATACTGTGTCGCAACTGCTGACGGAACTAAATATCTTTTGCGTGTCACTCCGTTTGATAAAAGTGCGAACCGTGAGAATATGTACCGTATGCAGCAAAAGGTTGCGGAACTCGGTATTCCTATGTGTAAGTCGCTTGAAATCGGCGAATGTGATGAGGATATTTACATATTGCAGACTTGGGTTGACGGCAAGGATTCAAATGAGGTTATACCGTGTCTTGCAGATTCGGAACAGTATGCACTCGGTCTTGAAGCAGGCAAAATTCTGAAGAAAATTCATTCAATCCCTGCTCCTGCTAACCAACCTGATTGGGAAAATCGTTTTAACAAGAAAATGGACAGGAAAATTCAGATGTATAATGACTGTCCGATAAAGTTTGACGGTGCAGAATACATCATTGACTACATAGAAGCAAATCGTCACTTATTAAAAAACAGACCTCAATCCTATCAGCACGGAGATTATCATATTGGTAATATGATGATTGAAAACGGCAGAATCGTAATTATAGACTTTGACCGATATGATTTTGGTGACCCGTGGGAAGAATTTAATCGTATTGTGTGGTGTGCACAGTCTGCTCCGATTTTTGCTTCAGGTATTGTTAACGGATATTTTGATGATGAAGTACCAATGGATTTCTGGAAACTCCTTGCACTTTATATCAGCAGCAATATGCTTTCATCAATTCCGTGGGCAATCCCTTTCGGTGACGGTGAAATTCAGACAATGCTCAATCAGGCAAAAGATGTTTTGGAATGGTATGACAATATGCAGAATCCCGTGCCGAAGTGGTATATAAAAGGAGCTCAATTATGACAAACCAAGAAATATTAAAAATCGCATTACAGCAGTCAGCATACGATTGCAACTGCAATGCAGAGGATTTCCTCGCTACCGAAAACAAGATTGTTTTATCGCAGAAAAATGAAAAAGCACGGATATATATGCCCTTGCCGCTCGAATGTGATTTTGTATCATACGGAAATAATATTGTCGCTCAGGTCAGTCCAAGGATGAAAGAAACCGTTGAATGGTACATAGGGAAATTCTCCGTTGAGCATTGCTTTGAATCGCCCAATGTTATTGCACTCAACGAGAAGTTGGCACAGTTTGAATATAAAGTTTGCTTTATGGCGGAATATTTTCTGCCCGATGTCAACGAGCTTAAAGAATTGTCCTGCGATTATGCAATAAAAGTTTTGAAACCCGAAGAATTTGAGCAGTATTACACTACTGAATGGGGAAATGCTTTGTGCAAAAGTCGAAAGCATCTTGACAAACTTGCTGTTGGTACTTTTGATAACGGCAAACTTGTAGGACTTGCAGGTTGCTCAGCTGATTGTGAAACAATGTATCAGATTGGCGTTGATGTATTGCCTGAATACAGAAGAAAAGGCATAGCTTCTGCAATTACAAGCAGACTTGCCATTGAAACACTGAATCTCGGCAAAGTACCGTTTTACTGTGCTGCATGGTCAAATATCAAATCTGTTCGCAATGCTATCAGAAGCGGATTCAGACCTGCGTGGGTTGAACTGACAGCGAGAAACAGCGAATTTGTTGATGAAATGAACAAGTAAGAAGGTGGCTTTATGGCAAAAGTATATTTAATCTGCGGCAAAATCTGCTGTGGTAAAACCACATATGCAGAGAAACTTTGTGCTGAAAATAATGCTATATTGCTTTCAATTGATGAAATAACACTTGCTCTTTTCGGTCAGCATTGCGGTGATAAACACGATGAATATGTTGAAAGAACAGAAAAATATCTATTGAACAAATCTTTAGAGCTAATTCAGATGGATATTAATGTCGTTCTTGATTGGGGCTTCTGGACAAAAGCAGAACGGGAGTCTGTAAAAGAATTTTATAAGTCCCGTAATATCGAATGTGAGTTTCATTACATTGATATCAGTGATGAAACATGGAAATATCGCTTGAATAAGAGAAACAACGCTGTGCTTGCAGAAGAAACAAGTGCTTACTATATTGATGACAATCTCGCAGCGAAGTTTGCTTCAATATTTGAAGTTCCGAACGAAGCAGAAATTGATGTTGTTTATCAAGGTGATACGAATGAATAAATTTGAATTTATGAACAACTTTGATATTTTGTCAAACGATGAGGTTACATTAAAAATTTGTCAGAAATATCCGGGTGATGATGAATTGTTGCCATTCTATTACTACAATATTTTTGTTGATGATACTGCTGTCGGAAAAATCAGCATCCGCATCGGCAATAATTATCATTCTTATTTTAACGGCAATATCGGTTACGAAATTGATAAGGAATACCGAGGCAATAATTATTCATACAAGGCCTGCAAACTTGTATTTCAGGTTGCAAAAGCACACGGGATGAATGAATTGATACTTACTTGTGACGAAAGCAATATTGCTTCCTACAAAACAATTGAAAAACTCGGAGCAGAACTAATTGAAACAGTAAAACCGCCTGAAGATTATTTTGCATACCGTGAGAATATGGAGAATCAACGAATTTATAAACTTCATATTTAATAAACCGTTTTTGTTCAAGAAAACATTTCTCATTGCAGATATAATGGTGTTGTAAAGGTCGATTTTTACACATTATTATATTTAGGAGATGTTGCTATGGAAAATACAGAACTCATTTTCAATGCGGTGAATTTTGCAAAGCAGAATGCAACCGAAAGCGGTATATCCGTTGAAGAGGTTGCGAGGAATGCTGGCTTTTCAATTGACTATTTTAACCGCATTTTTCTTTCTCACACAGGCTTTACCGTTACCGCTTACATTCATTATATCCGTTTGAAGCAAGCGGCTTTTCTTCTTCGCACTACCGACAAATCAGTGCTTGATATTGCACTTAAAATCGGCTACGATTCCCACGAGGGATTTACGAAAGCATTCAAGAAAAAGTACGGCATCACTCCAAGTGAATATCGTACCGAAAACAAAAGCAGAATGATGTACATGGGTGAAATAACAGACAAAACCGTTGTAAACCGTTTTGTGCATAACAATCCCGATTATAAAGTTGTTGATTCTGCCGAAGTGATTGATTTTCTTCTTGAAAAGGATGCAAAGCAATACGGATATTTCTGCACAACAATCAAATACTGCGGTCTTGCAATTGTTGCCCCTGACGGGAATTATGAAAACGGTTTTATCGGAATAGGTGATGATTGTAATGGCGATTGTTATCTTGAAATGATGACGGACGATTTTAAGCTGTTAGCCGATTGGATGAAACGATTTTCACAAAGAAAAACATTTTATTCTGATAAGAGTGAAGCAGAGATTAAAGAAATTCTTTCTTCTTATGGTATTTCGGAAAACGTCAAGGTTACACCGCAAGCGTTATATTTCGGTGAGCCTTTTGAATGTTCACTTCCCGAGAATATCGCAATCAGACTACTTACACCGAAAGATAAAAAAGCGATTAAAAAATGGGCAAACGGCAAAAAAGACGGATATATTAAGCACTTACTTAATGAACAGGATTATCTTGATGAAAACAACCTCGAATACGGTGTTTTTGAAAAGGATAACCTGATTGCCGTTGCAGGATGCGGAATTGATGAAGTTCATGGAATGAGGCTTAACAACTGATGTGCAATTCGATTTGCCGAAGGCAAGGAAAACGACAAGCTTTATAAGACAATATTCAAGTTTGTCACTAATAATATTCTGACAAATGGTGCATTACCGTTTGATGACCTACAGCATGGAGAGTATGCAAAATCTCACGGTAACTTTACATCTACCGATTTAGGCTATACGATTGTAAACAGAAGATTTGATATAGTATAATTTAATATAAGCAAACAGTCCAGAAATAAAATTCTGGACTGTTTTTTTGCACTACAATAAATACTGTTTTGTTATTCGTACTATTTGTTGTTACAAGAATTGACAAAA
>JAZSDF010000108.1:0-19049 GCA_045531035.1 Acutalibacteraceae bacterium
TGTTCTCGGTCTTGTTTATAACCGTAAAACCGAGACTCTTGATGAAGATATTGATGCCATGATTGAAGCGAGAACTCAGGCAAGAAAAGACAAGAACTGGGCAGAGGCAGACAGAATCAGAGATGAGCTCAAGGCTATGGGTATAGTTCTTGAAGATACAGCCCAGGGTGTAAAGTGGCACAGAGAGTAATATGAAAATACTGAATTTCGGTTCGTGCAATATTGATATCATGTGCGGCGTTGACCACATAGTCAGACCCGGTGAAACGGTATCCGCAGACACCGTTGAGCACTTTGTGGGCGGTAAGGGACTTAATCAATCTGTTGCACTTGCAAATGCCGGCGTTGAGGTTTACCATGCCGGTTGTATAGGTGACGACGGGGAAATTCTTCGCTCTTTTATGGAAAAAGCGGGAGTTAACCTTAAGTATCTTCGGGTTGTTGACGGAAAATCAGGTCAGGCGACTATACAGGTTGATAAAAATGGCGAAAACGCAATTTTTCTCTACAAAGGTGCAAACCACATGATAACAGAAGAATATATAGATTCTGTTTTGTCCGATTTCTCCGAGGGTGATTTTCTTGTTCTTCAGAATGAGATAAACAATGTGAAATATATTGTTGAAAAAGCATACGGCAGGGGAATGAAGATTTTTTTCAATCCTGCACCTTTTAATGAAGCAGCGGAAACTGTTGACATTTCAAAGCTTTACTGTATTATTTCAAATGAAACGGAAAGCTCTGGCTACACAGGTTCTGAGGATTATAAAGCATTTTCGGAGCTTATAAAAGAAAAATATCCAGACCTTTCTGCGGTTATAACTCTCGGAAAAAACGGGTGTGTTTATATTGATAAGAATAATGAAATCCGTCAGGAAGCGTTTAAGGTGAAAACCGTTGATACAACTGCGGCGGGAGATACTTTTGTCGGCTATTATGTCGCGGAAATAAGCAGAGGCAAAAAACCTTGTGAGGCAATAAAAACGGCTTGTGCCGCTGCGGCAATAACTGTATCCCGAAAAGGTGCGGCACACTCAATTCCAAAAAATATTGAGATTGCCGACTTAATATAAAATGAAAAACGGAGGTTTAATTATGGGTCGTCTTGAAGGAAAAGTAGCAATTATAACAGGAGGAAATTCAGGTGTTGGCGCAGCAACAGCTTTGAAGTTTGCCGCTGAAGGCGCAAAGGTTGTTATTACCGCTCGCCGTGAAGAGCCTCTTCTTGAGGTTGCTGCTCAGATTAAAGAAGCAGGCGGAGAAGTTCTTCCTGTGGTAAGTGATATTTCGAAGGATGAGGATGCAAAGAGAATTGTTACCGAAACCCTCGGAGCTTACGGAAAAATTGATATTCTTATCAATAATGCAGGTGTTCTCGATAACGGACTTAAAGCTATCGACAGCTTTACCGATGAGGATATGAACAAGGTTATCGACATCAACACCAAAGGAACAATGTGCATGATGCGTGCGGTTACTGCCGAAATGGCAAAAACAGGCTACGGTTCAATTGTTAATGTAGCTTCCGTTGCAGGTGTTATGGGTTGCGGCGGTGCAGCTTATGTTGCATCAAAGGCAGCTGTTATAGGTCTTACCCGTCACACTGCACTTCGTTTTACAGGTACCAACGTAAGATGCAATGCAATTTGCCCCGGTACAATTGTTACCCCCATGGTTGCAGGTATGAACCCCGCAAATATGGATATGAATATTTTCGGTCAGATGATGAAACACAATGACCTTAAGGTCCAGCCTTGCATGCCTGAAGATGTTGCAAATATGCTTCTCTTCTTTGCTTCGGATGAATCCAGAGCAATAACAGGTCAGTCTATCGTAACAGACTTTGGCTCAACACTTTAATAAAAATCAACGGGCGGTTCATTGCGAACTGCCCGTTTTGTGTTTTGTAGGATTATTTATTGTAGTGCTTTTCTATTGCTTTATATTCATCATCGGTAATCTTAATTATACCGCCGTGTTTGAAGCCGTAGGGAAATGAAAAGCTTTCGTCGGAACGCTTGAAATTGCTGTCTCCGGGTTTATCGGAAACAAAGGGAACATATCCCATGTTATCTTTCTCACATCCAAAGAAGTCTAACATAAGACACCAGCGTCCGTCGGGGAGAATAATTGTTGTTGGTGCTTCATATGAACCCGGTTTTTCGAGCGTTGACATGTAATCTTCAAATGCCTTATCATGCTCATAAGGTCCGTAAAGATTATTGGATGTCGCATGCATATTCATTGACGGATGTTCTGCATTTTTATAAAAAAGATGATAAATCCCGTCGAATTTCACGAGGTGGGTATCGAGGATTTCGTTGCTTTTTGTGAAGAAAAGCTTCGGTTCGGAAAAGTTTTCAAAATCCTTTGTAGTGCTGCAAAAAATCGACATATGTGTAAAATTATCCTCGGCAACTGTTGAACCCCAATGAATGAGGTATTCATCGTTTATATCATCATAGAATATTTCGGGTGCCCAGAGACAGCCGAAATCATCTCTGCCGAAATGAATTCTTTTTTGCTGGGAAAAGGTTATGAAATCTTTTGTTTTCCACATACAAAGAAATTTGCTGCCCGTGGAATTGACTTCTTTCCAGTTGACCTGGTAGTTTTCGTCCATACGGTATGCAATGGATAAATCCGTTGTCAGAATTACGAATCCGCCGGATTTAAGCCTTGTAACCTCTATATCACGGCAGCCTTTTTCACCCATTGTGCTTGTCAGAATCGGTTTGCCGTTGTTGAGCTGTTTCCAGTTGAATCCGTCCTTGCTCAATGCAAAATAAACCTGTTCTCCGTCGGGTGTGATTTTTTCTCTGAAATGCGAAAATAAATATGCCATAAATAACAACCTCATTTCAAAAATATAATATCATATACATACCGAAAAGTCTATTCATTTTTTGTGAAATCTATTGAAAAAAACTTCAAAATATGATAATTTATTTGTATAAAAATAAAAGGCAGGTGAGGTTATGTCGACATTGAAAGATAATGTTGAAACAACCGCCGATAAATCCGCTCTTCTTAAAAACAGACGATTTGTCGGTACAAAAGAAACCGTTGCCTATGTTCTTGAAGATACAGCTGCAAGCTTGAATATCAACGACTTCAAAGACAGATACATATACGATGTCGTAAAAATCGATTTCAGCTATCTTGCAATCCAGAACATTGTTGCAACTGTGTGGGATACTTTCAACGATACTTTCATAGGTGTTATTGTTGAAAAGACCAGAACCCGCTGGGGTAAATTCAGACCGTATCTTCTTCTCGGCCAGTTGCCTCTGACGATTCTCGGATTATGGTATTGGTTGATTCCGTTTATGTTTCCTGATACTCCTGGCGACTATCTTCCAAAATGGATTTTCTATTTTGCAATGTCAATTATCACCGAAACGGCTAATACATTTACATCAATTGCCCGTGCAGGTTTCGGCTCTACCATAACGCCCGAGCCATTGGACCGTTCAAGGCTTATTGCAACGGCGAACCTGATGTCGCATTTTGTTGAGGACGTACCGAAACAGATTTTCGGTATTATCTATGACCTTGTAATCAACGATAAGATTAAAGTCAAGCTTCCAAAACTTTTTGCAGGCTTCGGTGTTTCATTTGCCGTTCTTGGCGCAGGATTCTGTCTTTTCTTCTTCCTTACTACAAGAGAGAGAGTTGCGCAGACAATTAAAAAACCGAGCGTTATTCAGGGCTTGAAGGCTATTGCAACAAATAAACCTATGTTTATTCAGGTCCTTTCTTCATTCCTTTCGGGCTTCAGTATCGGCTCAAGCAGAACGAATTTCTATATCGACGTTATCGGTTCGATTACATGGAAAACCATTGTCGGTATTCCCGCTTTTCCGATTAAATTTATCAGCTACGGCTTTGTTGAACCTCTCAGAAAGAGATTTTCAACCAAGGCACTCTGGATTCTTGAAGATGCATGGACAGATGCTTTGTGGATGATTGTTTTCGGCATAGGTTCAATAAATAAGAATTTTATGAAGAAACCGATTATCCTTCCGCTTATGGGTATTGAAGAAATCTTTGAAATGTGTGTTTACGGCTTAAGACGAGTTATTCCTGCTGAAATCAGCAACGAGTCTATGGACTACTGCGAGTGGAAAAACGGTTACCGTGCAGAGGCTATGATTGGCGTTGCTCAGTCAACGATTTCAAAGCTTCAGCAGGCTGTTATGGGCAGCATAAACAGCATCGTAATGAAGAAAGTCGGATACGTTCAGGGGCTTAAAGTCGGAACACAGTCCGACAAAACAAAGTGGTGGATTTTTGCTCTCGGTACGGGTATTCCCATCATCACGAGCAGTCTCGGTATCATACCGAAGTTCTTCTATCCTCTTTCGGCAGAAAAGCGCAATCTTATGTACAGTGAGCTTCGTGAAAGAAGAAGTAAGGTTGCCGATAAGATGAACAATGCAACAACAGCAGAGGAAATCGCACAAATTGCGGAATCTCAGTTTATAGTCAAATAATTATTTTTACGGACTCTGATAATACGAAATATTGGAGTCCGTGATTTTATAAAAGGAGAGAGAAAATGAATAAATTCAAAAGAGTAATATTATTAATTCTTGCAGTTATCACTGCTTTCGGGTGTATGATAAATGCATATGCAGCTCCTCTTGATAAGGGTATTGACGAGCTGAAAAAGCAGTTTGTTTTCGCAGAAGGACCTAAAGCAGGGGATTATTCGGTTGATTACCGTTACTATTCACCTGTAAAAGAAAATGACACTCAAAAGTATCCGCTTGTTGTATGGCTTCACGGTATGGGCGACGGCGCATCCGAAGGCTTACAGGTCGAAAAAAGTAATGTTGCATTTTGGGCAAGCGATGAATTTCAGTCACGTTTTGCACCTTCGGGCGGAGCGTTCATTCTTGCCGCACGTTCAAGAGAGGAAGACGGTATTTTCTGGGATAATTCCATGATAGAGCCTTTAAGAGCCGCAATTGATGATTTTATTGCAAAGAATAAAACAAATGTTGATTTGTCAAGAATTTATGTCGGCGGATATTCAATGGGCGGCAAAATGACACTTAAAATGGCGATTGCATATCCCGAAATGTTTGCGGCAGCGTTTCCGATTTGTCCTGCATGGTCTCCCTCTGACGAACTTGCTTCGAAGCTTGCCGATACTCCCGTGTGGATAACTTCAAGCACAAGAGACCCACTCGTGAATTATTATTTTGCAGTTTCGCCCACATTTGAAGCAATTGCAAAGTCATCAAACGTTGCAGAGGATTGCAGATTTTCAACTCTCACGAAAGTCTGCTATCATGACGGCCAAAAAACTTCAAGCAGTCATCACGCATGGTTTGCAGTAAATTACGATATGTTCTCATCGGAAAACGGTGCATATCCTTACATGTCAACGGTAAACGGACTCGGTGAGCAAGTAACCCTTACTTATCCCGACGGTATGATTTCATGGCTTTCAAGCCATACTTCGGATTATGACGGAGTGCCTATTGAAGGTACAGGTAACATTACTCCCGATACAGAAACAGATAATCTTCTGGATATTGACGGAATAGGCGAGTTTTTTGAACTTCTTTTCAAAGCAATAGCAAGTATATTTAAGTTTTGATCAAAATCCCCCGACAGCAATCTGTCGGGGGATTCTCATGTTATTTGTCCTTTTTCTTTTTGATTATAATAGTTGCTACTGCCGAAAGTGCCAACGCAGCAAAAGCAGCTATGCCTGCGTTGGTTGAACCCGTTGAGGGAATTTCTTCGTTTTTGTTGCTGTCATCCTTGATTTGGGACCATTTTGCTGTGAATGTAAGATTCTGCTTGGGCATTTTTTCGGGAATTTCGGGGGTCCAGCCTTCAAACTTGTATCCGCTTTTCACGGGGTTTGCGGGTACAGTTATTTTTTCGCCCGCCTCATGTTTGTATGACTTATAAACCGAGCCGTCAACCTTATAAGTTACGGTGTATGATTTTTTGATATTAGAGGCAACGCCGATAATAGCTATAATTCCGCCGATGATTGAGATGCCTGTAATCGCAGCACCTGCCATTGCCGCAACGATACCTCCCGCAACAACCGTACCGCCGATAACAAGCGTTACGAAATCCTTATCAATTTCCCACTGTGCTTTGAACTCGAGGTCCTCGGAGGGCATTGCCTCAGGAATTTCGGGAGACCAGCCCTTGAATTTGTGAGCAAACTTTTTGGGATTTTCGGGAACGGGAATTTCTTCGCCTTCTCTTACCTCATATGCTTCATATGTCTTGCCGTCAACAAGATAAACAACGTTTCCGTCTCTGAGCCATTTTGCAACAAACTCAATGTCACCTGCAGGAACGGTGGAATAGTCAAAAAGATTTTTGCCGTCCTTGTCAAACCATCCCGCAAAAACGTGGCCTTCCTTTTCGGGGTCAGAAGGAGTTGATTTTGCTATGTCAGAACCGAAAACAGCTTCCTTGACTGTTGTTACACCGTCAACTGTATAGCTGATTTTGTAACTCTGAATTTCCCATGAAGCATACGCTTTCAGGTCGTTTTCGGGCATTGTTGAAGGAACGGGAACTGTCTTTCCGTCCTCTTCGCCGAGAATCCATCCTGCAAACTTAAAGCCTTCTTTCTTGGGTTCTTCGGGATGGATAATTGTGCTTCCGACGGTGAATTTCTTCACTTCGCCGTACTGTTCGTTTTCACCGAGATAGTATGTGATACTGAATTCTTTTTTTTCGGTTTCGTCGCTGTCGGTATCATTGTTATCGGTTGCGGGAACAGTCGTTTCAACTTCATCGGGTACGGTTGTAGTTGTTGTACCTTCGATATCGGTTGTTGTTTCATTTGCCGCAAAACCCGATAAGGGCATTACGGTCAGGATACATGCTGCCGATAAAATGACAGCAAGCAGTCCTTTCAGTTTGTTTTTCATTTGTTTTCCTCCGTTATACGATTTATTTTTAAAGATGCAGCCTTGCGGAAACATCTCTAAATCCTGCACATTATACTTGGATAACCCATGCTTAGTCAATGCAAAACGGAGAATTACAAACATTTACTAATTCTGAAAAAGAATTATTCTTTCTTCTTACCGAACGATAATCTGGGTTCGCTCCCGTCAAGCAACCGAACAAAATTATCCAAGTGTTTTATAATAATAACAGCGGAACAGCAGGCAGCAAAAATGAGATGAAGTATTTTATATTCATCGGATAAAAAAAACGCGAGTAAAGGATATATTGCGGCACAGATTCCCGAAGCAAGCGCAACGATTTTTGATACAATTAAAATAATCACAAAAAGTATAAGCAGTAATATTGCAACCGACGGCATTATCGCCATTGCACTTCCTACTGCGGTTGCAACGCCTTTTCCGCCCCTGAATCCGAAGAATATCGGGAACACATGACCAAGCTGAGCAAAAAATCCGGCAACGGGAATACACAGATATCCTGCGTTAAAATACTTGATGAGGATTTTTGCGACGACAACCGCAAGGAGTCCTTTTGCAAAGTCAAAAAGGAAAACCGCAATTCCTGCTTTTTTGCCGAAAATACGCACAGTGTTTGAAGCACCCGCGTTTCCGCTTCCTGTTTTTCTTATATCTTTTCCGAAGAAAACTTTCGAAATAATAATTGAAGGGCTTATGCTTCCGAGAAGATATGAAAAAACGGCACTCAAAAAAAGATATAACATAATTTATCACCCATGGTTATTATATCCTTTTTGTTTGCCGCTAACCGATTCTATCATTCAAATATATACTGCATTTTTCAATTGTGTTAATTCTCTTTTAAGCTTTTATGAACAAGAAAAAGGTGTGCATTTCAAAGTGCACACCTTTTGATGTTATTTAAGTTCGTTTCTTATTTCTTCAATGCTCTTTTCTGTCAGCACGCCTTTTCTTGCATGAAAGCATCTTTCTCCGAGCTCAAATATATGAATATCATTTTTCAGAGAGTCCGAATAAACATTGATATATTTTGCATCGGGAAGCTTTTCTGTGAGCCTTAAGGGCTTTTGCTTGTCCTTGCAGTTGAAACCGATGATTTCTCCTGTTTTCGGGTTCATTCTTGTCGCAATCATAACATCGACCTTGTATTCGTCGCAAATGGGCTTAAGAAAAAACTCGGGCGATGCTGAGCAGACAACAATCGGTCTTTCTCTGTTTTCGGGATTGAAAATGGGGTATATTCTTTTCTTTTGGTTTTTCCAGAAATTAACCGCCATTTTTTCTCCGTCGATAAACCGAAGAAAGGTGAAGCACCTTCCTTTGTATTTATCTCCGAAACCGAGAAAAAACAGAATGAGATTGAACAGAAGCCACGGTGCAAGGATTATGAGATACGGCCTGTGCAGTAAACAGTAAAAAAGAAAAACCGTTTCTGAATCCTGCGGATACACCGTTTTATCAAAATCATAAAGGTCAAATTCACGCATTGAAGGTTACCTTTTTGCCGTCAAGTTCAACTTCGGTTGCCTTGCCGTCGATAATAATATTGTATTTACCCTTACCTTCAAGACTGTAATTTGCGAGCTTACCGTTTTTCCACTCGATATCAACGATAACTCCGCCCTTTGCAAGAAGACCGCTGACATTACCGTTCTTCCACTTTGAGGGAAGTGCGGGAAGAATATAAATCTTGCCGTTGTAGCTCTGCATGAGCATTTCAGTGATACCGCTTACGAAACCGAAGTTGCCGTCAATCTGGAAGGGGGGATGGGCATCGAAAAGATTTTCGTATGTGCCACCGCCCTTGGTGTAGTTAACACCGATGCTTTTAACGGGACGAAGCTGAAGCTCAATGAGTTTGAGCGCATGGTCGCCGTCCATAAGTCTTGCCCAGAAATTGATTTTCCAGCCGAGACTCCAGCCGGTACCGTTGTCGCCTCTGCGTTCAAGAGTTCTGCGGCAAGCCTTTGCAAGCTCGGGAGTTTCGTCAACTGTAATAAGACGGGCGGGATGAAGTGCATAAAGATGCGAAACATGTCTGTGGTGAGGTTCCGATTCGGGATAATCGTCATCGAATTCAAGAAGCTGACCGTCGCTTCCGATTTTGAAGTCAGCCATTTTTGAGAGTGTGTCTTTAAGTTCAGCCGCAAATTCGTTATCAATTCCGAGAATTTCGCAGGACTTGATGCAGTTGAGGAAGAGCTCCTTTGCAATTGACATGGACATTGTTGAATACTTGCCCACATTGCAGGTGTCTTTTTCATAAATGAATCCGTTTTCGGGAGATGTACCGGGAGCAAGAACGAGCTTGCCTTCGTATTCAGTCATGATGTCAAGATAGAACTCAGCTGCTTTTTTCATTACGGGGTAAGCTGTGTTTCTGAGATAATCAACATCGTTTGTGTATTCGTAATGTTCAAAGAGGTGTTCGCAAAGCCAGCCTGATGAACCGTGCCAGAATGCCCAGCATGCGTTACCTGCAACGGGAGTTGAAAGTCTCCAAAGGTCAACATTGTGGTGAGAAGTCCAGCCTCTTGCACCGTACTGTCCCATTGCGGCTTTCTCACCGCTTACGCTGAGTTCTTTAACCATTTCGATAAGAGGAAGATTAACCTCGGGCATACGGCACATAAGAACGGGCCAATAGTTCATTTCGGTGTTGATGTTGACTGTGTAGTTTGAATGCCAAGGGGGGGTAAGTCTGTCGTTCCAGATACCCTGAAGGGTTGAAGCCTGCGAGCCCTCTCTTGAGCAGGAAATAGCAAGATATCTGCCATAATTATATACAAGTGTGATGAGTGACATATCGCTCTTATCTCTCTTGTAAAGAACAAGGCGCTTGTTTGTGGGAACATCCTCTTTGCCTTCACCGAGGTCAAGATGAACTCTGTCATAAAGCTCTTTGTAGTCTTTGATATGTGCTTTCTTTTCTGCTTCGTAGTCACATACGGCATTGATTCTGTCCATGCAGGGCTTTATGTATTCCTTGCCTTCAAGATACGGATGTTTGTCAAAACCGTTGAAGCTCGTTTCTGTTGTGAAGAAGAAAACGGCATAACTTGCGTCTGAAACGGAAATACGGTTTTCAACAGCCTTTGTTGTACCGTCAGTGATAATCTTGACAGCAGACCTGAAACGGATACCTCTCATTTCAGGCTCGTCATAATAATGCTTGTTACTTGATTCGCCGCCGACATTGTTTTCACCGTGACATTCACCGTCAAGAATAATGATATTATCCTCAACAAAGCTGTTGCTCTTGAGCTTTGATGTAAGACCGAAGGTGAAGCTCATTTTATCGCTGCATGTAAGTTTTGCGGCAATGATTTTTGAGGGGTATGAAGCAAAATATTCTCTCTCATACTTTACGCCGGACTTTGTGTAGCTTACAGTTGAAACAGCATTTTCAAGGTCAAGAGTACGCTTGTAATCCTTTGCTCTGCTGCACTTGCCGAATTCTATTTCAAGGTTGCCCAGAGGCATATAAGCCTGGCTCCATGTGCTCTGAAAATTCTTTTCTATTTCATCCTGCGCTTCGTGAAGTCTGCCGTCAAGAGCAAGCTTCTGTGCTTTCTTGAAAGCCTCGGGAGCACCTTCTTTAATTGTGTTTTTGGGCTTTCCGGTCCAAAGCTCATCGTGGTTGAGAGCAAGAACTTCTTTATCGACCGAGCCGTAAATCATTGCACCGAGTGTGCCGTTGCCTATGGGAAGGCACTGTGTCCATGCTTTTGCAGGGGAGTTGTACCATAAAAGTGTTCCGTTTGCCATAATATATCTCCTTTGGAAGATTTATATATAAATTTTAGTTAATTATACATCACATATATCTTTCAGTCAATCTGAAAAAATGAAAGAAATCTTGCAAGAAATAAAAATAAACTTGCATTTTGCACCGAAATGGTGTAAAATTTACTCTATCTGAACAGTGAGGTAATGTTATGTCAGAAAACTTTCAGCTTCGAATAGATAATGTGTATCCGACTCTTTCAAAGGGTCATAAAAAAATAGCGGATTTTATCAAATCCAACTACGAAAAGGCTTCGTTTATGACTGCCGCGAGTCTCGGAAAGGCGGTCGGTGTCAGCGAATCAACCGTTGTCCGTTTTGCGTCAAATATAGGTTTTGACGGATATCCCGAGCTCCAGAAATATTTGCAGGAAGCGGTCAAAAGCCACCTGACAAGTGTTCAGCGAATGGATGTTGCGGCAAGCCGTTACGGAAGTGATGATTTTATTGACAGAGCTTTTATGACCGATGTTGAAATGATTAAGCAGACGAGAGACAGCATATCCCGTGAGGCTTTTTCAAAGAGTGCGGAAGCTATAAACAAGGCAAAGAAAATCTATATTCTCGGAGTAAGAAGCTCTGCGGCACTTGCAAGTTTTGCGGCATTTTATCTTCGCTTTCTTTATGAAAACGTTGTTCTTGTTGATACTTCGGCATCGAGTGAGCTTTTTGAGCAGATGTTCCGCATAAGCGATGAAGATGTTTGTATTGCTATAAGCTTTCCGAGATATTCAAATCAGACAGTAAAGGCGCTCTCTTTTGCAAAAAGCAGGGGAGCAACCATAATTTCTATAACAGACGGTGAAATGTCACCCATTGCACCTTACGCAACCTACCTTCTTGTTGCAAAAAGCAGCATGGTATCTTTTGTTGACTCTCTTGTTGCACCTCTGAGTGTTATCAATGCACTCGTTGCCGCAAGCGCAAGAGGAAAGCGTGAGGATGTTTATAAAGATTTCAAGGCACTCGAAGAAATATGGGATGAATATCATGTTTACAGAACAGGCGGTGAGGAGAAAAAATGAGAACCTCTTTGCTTGTTATAGGCGGCGGTGCGGCAGGACTTATGGCGGCGGGAACATCCTCGCATATGGATGTCGAAACAGTTGTTCTTGAGCGAAACGAACGCCCCGCAAGAAAGCTCATGATAACAGGAAAAGGCAGATGCAATGTTACAAACAACTGCCCCGCACTTCAGGAACTCATCTCCAATGTGCCCCGCAACGGCAGATTTCTTTACGGTGCGTTTTCAAGATTCATGCCTGCCGATGTTATTGATTTCTTTGAAAGCAGAGGAGTAGAGCTTAAAACAGAAAGAGGAAACCGTGTTTTTCCCGTTTCCGATAATGCGATTGACATAGTTGATGCACTTGTGGGTTATGCAAAGGAAAGAGCAAGATTTCTTAATGGCAGAGCAACAAATCTTATTGTTGAAGACGGTGCGGTTAAAGGTGTTGAAACTGAAAACGGCGATATGATTTATGCCGATAAGATAATTATCGCAACTGGCGGACTTTCATATCCCGGTACGGGTTCGACGGGTGACGGCTATGAACTTGCAAAGCAGGCAGGCCATAAAATAACAGAGCTTGTTCCTTCACTTGTGCCTCTTGAAATTCATGAGGGCTTCTGCTCCGATCTTATGGGTCTTTCCCTTCGCAACACGGCAATAAAGGTTGTTGATACCGAAAACGGCAAAACAATCTACACGGATTTCGGCGAAATGCTTTTCACTCATTTCGGTGTTTCGGGACCGATGATTTTAAGTGCATCGGCACATATGAGAAACATGAAAAGCGGTAAATATAAAATCTTTATTGATTTAAAACCCGCTTTGACACATGAACAGCTTGACGCGAGAATTCTTCGTGATTTTTCGGAAAATACGAACAAGAATTTTATTAATGCACTCAATTCTCTTTTGCCTAAAAAGCTTGTTCCCGTAATTGTTAAACTTAGCGGAATCGGTCTTTCCACAAAGGTAAATCAGATAACGAAAGAGCAGAGAAAAAATCTTGTTGACCTTCTTAAGGGTATGAGCATAACCGTGACGGGATTCAGACCCGTTGCCGAGGCAATTATAACCTCGGGCGGTGTTGACATTTCACAAATTAATCCCAAAACAATGGAGTCAAAACTTGTTAAAGGTCTCTATTTCGCAGGCGAAGTTATTGACACGGATGCTTATACGGGAGGATTTAACTTGCAGATAGCATTTTCAACGGGCAGACTTGCAGGAATAAGCGCTGCCGAAGAAATAATAAATGAACGGAGCTGTGGTTATGAGCAGTAATGTTATAAATGTTGCAATCGACGGTCCTGCAGGTGCAGGAAAAAGCACGGTTTCCCGTGCTGCCGCAAAGGCACTCGGATTTATTTATGTTGATACAGGTGCACTTTACAGAGCTGTCGGAGTCAATGCCTTGAGAAAAGGCATCGATACAAAGGACAAGCCTGCCGTTGCAAAAACTCTTTCCGGAATCAGCGTTGACCTTGTTTTTGAAAACGGTGAACAGAAGGTGCTTCTCAACGGTGAAAATGTTTCTGTTGAAATCAGAACACCTCCCGCTTCAATGGCGGCTTCCGATGTTTCGGCTGTTCCCGAAGTCAGAGCTTTTCTTTTTGATTTGCAGAGAGATATTGCAAAAAGAAATAATTGCATTATGGACGGCAGAGATATCGGTACGGTTGTTCTTCCCGATGCAAAGGTGAAGATTTTCCTCACCGCATCACCAGAGGAAAGAGCGACAAGAAGATATAAGGAGCTTATTGAAAAAGGCACCGAGGTTGAATATAAGGATGTCCTCGAAGAGCTTATTCAAAGGGATTATAACGATTCCCACAGAGAAATTGCACCCCTCAGGCCTGCCGAAGACGGTGTTATTCTTGATACAACCGGACTTAATCTTGAAGAGTCTGTAAATGAAATTATCAGAATTATTAAGGAGAAGATATAATGAAGGGTTTTGATTATTCCGTAGAAATCAAAGACAGCAAAACTTATACCAAATTATTTCCTTTAGGAAGAAAAATCGTAAATAAACTCTATGATATTGAGTATGTCGGACTTGAAAATATACCTAAAGAAGGCGGGTATATTATTGCGTCAAACCATATTGATGCACTTGACCCTGTGTTTATCGGTCTCGGAATAGAGGACAGACAGCTTCATTTCATGGGTAAGAAGGAGCTTTTTGAAAACCCCATAGCCAAGTGTTTCCTTACAAAGCTCAACGGTTTTCCCATCGTCAGAGGCTCAGCTGACCCCGAAGCTCTTAATTATGCCGTGAGAGTTGTTAAGGAAGGTCATATTCTCGGTATTTTCCCCGAAGGTACCCGTTCAAGAGATTTTAAACCCGCAAGAGCAAAGAGCGGTGTTTCGATGATTGCTCATAAAGCTCAGGCAGATATTCTTCCCGTTTCAATCTATAACAGAGACGAAATGAAAAAACACTCAAAGATTACCGTGAGATTCGGAGAGCTGATTCCTTATGAAAATCTCGGTATCGGCGAGGATGCTTCCAGAGAAGAAATCAAGGGCGCGGCAAAGATGATTATGAGCACAATAGTTAAGCTTTGGGGGATGGGCCATTGCGAATAACTCTTGCCAAAACAGCAGGCTTTTGTTTCGGTGTTGACAGAGCTGTCAATATGGCTTACGGAATAGCCGACAAAGAAATTGATGCCGCAACTCTCGGTCAGCTTATTCATAATACATATGTAACCAACCGTCTTGCTGAAAGGGGAGTCGGAATAATCGATTCTCCCGCTCAATCACATGAGGGTCAGACGGTTATTATCAGAGCACACGGTGTTTCAAAATCCGTTTATGACGAGCTTAACGATGCGGGTGCTTTAATATGCGATGCAACTTGTCCGTTTGTTAAGAAAATCCACACCGTTGTTTCCGAGAATTCCGATGAAAACACTCCTGTTTTGATTGCAGGCGACCCTTCGCATCCCGAGGTTATCGGTATCAAGGGACACTGCAAGGGACAGACTTTTGTGTTTAATAATTCTTCTGAGCTTGAAATAATTCTTTCGGAAAACAAAGAATTATGCGAAAAAAGAATAATAGTTGTTTCGCAGACGACATTTTCACAAAATGAATGGAAAATTTGTAAAGAAAAAATAAAAATATACTGTACAAATCCGAAAATATTTGATACAATATGCTTTGCGACACGCCAAAGGCAGGATGAAGCTGCCGAGCTTTCGAAGAAAAGCGATGCAATGATAATCATCGGCGGACGCCACAGTTCAAACACGGTCAAGCTTAAAGCCGTGTGCAGTGAAAACTGCAAAACATATTTGGTGGAAAGAGCGGAAGAGCTCAAATCCATAGATTTATCCGAATACGCCGAAATCGGCGTGACGGCAGGGGCTTCAACCCCTTCCGAAATTATTAAGGAGGTACTTTTAGCAATGTCCGAAATCGTAAAAGAAACCGCAAATATTCAGGTAGAGGAGGTGCCTTCTGAAGCAGCTATGACAGCAGACGAGATGGATTTTTCTGCAGCACTTGAAGCTTCTCTGAGCAGCATGAGCACAGACCAGAAAGTCAAAGGCGTTGTTATGGGAATCACACCCACAGAAATCCAGGTTGACATCGGCAGAAAGCATGCCGGCTTTGTTCCCATGGATGAGTACAGCGCAGACCCCACAGCTAATGCAGCAAAGGAACTCAAGATCGGCGACGAAATCGATCTTATCATTATGAAAACTAACGATGCGGAAGGTACCGTTATGCTTTCTAAGAAACGCTTTGATGCTCAGAAGTCATGGGTTGACATCATCGAAGCAGAAGAAGACGGCAGAATCCTCGCAGGCACTGTTACAGAAGTTATCAAGGGCGGCGTTCTTGTTGTTTCAAACAATGTTCGCGTTTTCATCCCTGCTTCACTTGCAACAGAGCGTCGTGACGAAAATCTTGAAGATCTTCTCAAGAAGACAGTTAAGTTCCGTATCATCGAAGTAAATAAGCAGCGCAGAAGAGCTGTTGGCTCAATCCGTGCCGTTCTTAAGGAAGAAAAGAAGGAAGCAGCAGAAGCTTTCTGGGCAAACGCAGAAGTTGGCCAGAAGTACAGCGGTGTTGTTAAGTCAATGACAAACTACGGCGCATTTGTTGATATCGGCGGTGTTGACGGTATGGTTCACATTTCCGAAATGTCATGGAAGCGCATCAAGAATCCTTCAGAAGTTCTTTCAATCGGTCAGGAAATTGATGTTTACATCAAGGCTCTTGACGCTGAAAATAAGAAGATTTCTCTCGGCTACAGACGTGACGAGGACAATCCCTGGGAAATCCTTAGAAAGAACTATCCTGTTGATTCAGTTCTTGAAGCAGAAATCGTCGGTCTCACAACCTTCGGTGCTTTTGCAAGAGTTATTCCCGGTATCGACGGCCTTATCCACATTTCACAGATTGCTGACCGTCATATCAGCAAGCCTCAGGATGTACTTAAGGTTGGCGAAAAGGTTACTTGCAAGCTCACTGCAGTTGACTACGATAAGAAGCGCGTAAGCCTTTCAATCCGTGCTCTCATCGAGCCCGCAGAAGAAGCTGCTGAGGAAGCAGCTGAAGAGGCTCCCGTTGAAGAAGCTGTAGCAGAAGAAGCAGCTGAATAAGAATTATTTCTCACCGCCCGCAGCTTCTGTGGGCGGTTTTGCAATACTAACGGATTGATTAGGATGTGATTATATCAAAAACAAAGGCAAATTTCTCGGCCCATTTTACTGTATCCTTGCCGCTGTTGTATGGGGACTTTCATTTGTTGCGCAAAGTGAAGGCGCAAGCATAGGAACATTTACATTCAACGGTATAAGAACTCTCATAGGCGGAATTGTTCTTGTTCCGCTTGTATTAATAAGTCACATAACGGAAAACAAAAAACTTCCGTCGGACGAAAAGAAAAAGTTTGCATTTAAGGATGTACTCATCGGCGGTGCTTGTTGCGGCATACCTCTTTTCCTTGGAGGCAACCTTCAGCAGCACGCTTTCTTCCTTGATCTCGGACCGGGTAAGGTTGGCTTTATAACAGCTCTTTATATGGTTCTTGTTCCCGTAGCCGGAATATTCATGAAGCGCAAGCTCAGCTTTAATATATGGCTTGGTGTCGGCTTAGGTGTGGCAGGTCTTTATCTTCTCAGTGTTCCTGCCGGCGGATTCACAATCGGTAAGGGTGAGATTATCGCAATTTGCGGTGCATTTGCTTTTGCGGCGCATATTCTTGTGATTGATTATTTCTGCCAGAAAGTCAATAATATTGCTCTTTCCTGCTGCCAGTTCTTTGTGGCAGGTATTCTTTCAATAATTTGTATGTTTATTTTTGAAGAACCGAATATGGGCGATATCATGAGTGCGGCAGTTCCCATTCTTTACGCAGGTGTTATGAGCTGCGGTGTTGCCTTTACTGCCCAGATTTTCGGCCAGAAGTATTCCGACCCCACGGTTGCATCGATTCTTCTCTGCCTTGAATCGGTATTTGCCGTTATTTTCGGACTTATCTTCCTCAACGATAAACTTAACTCAAGAGAAACAATCGGCTGTGTTATTATGTTCACAGCAATTATGTTCACACAGATTCCTGCAGAAAAATTCAAGCTAAAGAGAAAATAAAATCCGGGAGTTTTGATTTATGATAACCAAAATAATTTCCTTGATAATGTCATTCATTATGCCGATAACGGGCTTTTTGTATACATCTGCAAGCAATGTTATCGATTCCGTGAGTGAAATGATTTTCGGTATTCCTTACACGGAGGAAGCTGTAAAAGCCGATTTCTTTTCTGAAATCAACGATAATGCGATTGTTGCCGTTAATGAAAACAGTGGATTTGTCAGGGATTTGGTTGCCGTGTTTATTGACGGAGACCTCTCTTTTTCAGAAAAAATCAATCTTTTTTCTCAGACCGGCGGTGTTCTCATCGGATGGAGTACTGTTGCGGATTTGTATGTTCTTCGTTATCCCGCAATGAATTATGATGATGTTACTTCAAGATGCGAAAAGCTTATGCAGAACGACGGCATTATATATGCCATGCCCGTAACAACAAGCAAAACCGTTCTGAATTCAACGCCTGCTGACCCATTTGATGAATTCGATTTCACAACCCCCGAATGGGATGAACTCAATCCTCAGGGAAGCAACTGGTGGCTTGAAGCTGTTCAGGCAAGGCAGGCATGGGATTATTCCGATTATTTCAATAAAATTGATATCGGAGTAATTGATGCTGGATTTGACACTGACCATCCTGAATTTGAAGGCAAAATTGCTTTTCCTTCGAGCAAACATGCAAACAGAAATTATCAGACATCTCACGGATGTCATGTTGCGGGAGTTATAGGTGCAAGGCATAACAATGATATCGGAATTGCCGGAATTTGTGATAATTCACGGCTTATCTGTATCGACTGGACACCGGAAATTCTTCAGTTCTGGAACACCGAGCTTGCCATCTTTTTCGGTTTCTCCGAGCTTGTAAAGTCGGGCGCAAAGGTTATCAATCTTTCTCTCGGTATCTCCGGTTCAAAGAATTCCGACGGAAACAGCTTTTGGGACGAGTATATTGTTACAGCCGCAGTATCAATCATGATGTCATCGCTTCTGTCAAAAGGCTATGATTTTGTTGCTGTTCAGTCGGCGGGCAACGGTGATTATTACGGTGAGCCCATGAATTCCGAATATAACGGTCATTTTGCCTCTCTTCACGAAGGAAACGTGCTTGCCGTCAGCGGAATTTCAGCGGATGATATACTTAACAGAATAATCGTCGTTGCAAGTGCGGACAGCGACGGAAACGGCGGATATGTTCAGTCAGATTTCACTAATGTAGGCAACACGGTATCAATTGCCGCACCAGGAAGTAATATTTACAGCTGTTCGACCGACGGAGGATATGAATATCTTTCGGGAACATCAATGTCTGCTCCCGTTGTAACGGGTATTGCATCGCTTGTGTGGTCTGTCAATCCGAAATTTACGGGAGAACAGGTCAGAAATATTGTTTGTTCATCGACAGAAGATGTTGCAAAAATAAATAAAACTTATGAATATCAGTATGATGTTGACCTCAAGGAATATCCTATTGTCAATGCAAAGCTTGCGGTTGAAGAGGCTATAAGACAGACAGATAACACCGTAGGAACAGTCAGCGGCAGGATTATTGGCGAAAACGGTTCGGAGATTGTTTATAACGGCAGAAGGCACACGTTGTTTTCAGACGGAACGTATTTATTTGTTGAAGCGGCATCAAGCGGAACAGCAACCGTGCTTGATAATCTCGGCAACGAAATCGGTTCGTTTGAACTAACCGTTATATCGG
>JAZSDF010000033.1:0-7364 GCA_045531035.1 Acutalibacteraceae bacterium
GTGATGCAGATGGGAGTACCGATTTCATCTTCACGGCGGTATCTCTTGCCGATTGAACCTGTTTCGTCAAAGTCAACCATGAACTTCTTCTGGAGCTTTTCGTAAACCTTGAGTGCATCGGGTGAAAGCTTCTTTGAAAGAGGAAGAACCGCAGCCTTGAAGGGTGCAATTGCGGGGCTGAGGTGAAGAACAACTCTTGTGTCGTTCTTTTCTGCATCAATAACTTCTTCGTCATAAGCTTCGCAGAGAAGAGCGAGAACTGTTCTGTCAAGACCGTAGGTTGATTCGATTATGAAGGGAATATATTTTTCGTTTGTTTCGGGGTCAAGATAATCCATCTTTGCACCGCTGTATTCCTGTTGTCTTGTGAGGTCAAAGTTGGTTCTGTTGTGGGTGCCGTTGATTTCGCCCCAGCCGAAGGGGAAGAGGAATTCGATATCGCAGGCAGCCTTTGCGTAGTGAGCAAGCTTTTCGTGGTCGTGGAAACGCAGATGCTCGGGATTGATGCCGAGATCCTGATAATACTTCATGCCGTATTCCTTGAAATAATCGTAAAGCTCACTGTCTGTACCCTCTTTGCAGAAGGTCTGGAACTCCATCTGTTCGAACTCGATTGTTCTGAATGTGAAGTTACCGGGAGTGATTTCATTTCTGAAAGCCTTACCGATCTGACCGATGCTGAAGGGAAGCTTTGCTCTCATTGTTCTCTGAACATTGAGATAGTTAACATATTCGCCCTGAGCATTTTCGGGACGGAGATAGATAACGCTCTTGCTGTCGTTTGTAACTCCTCTGAAGGTCTGGAACATCAGGTTGAATTCTCTGATGTCTGTGAAGTTGTGTTTGCCGCAGTGAGGACAGGGGATGGAGTTTGCCTTGATATACTCAAACATCTCTTCCTTTGTCATGCCGTCTGCATGGGCATCGGGATTGAAGTCATCAATGAGGTTGTCCGCTCTGTGGCGCATTTTACATTCCTTACAGTCAAGAAGAGGGTCGGAGAAGCTGCCGACATGACCGCTTGCTTCCCATACTCTGGGATGCATGAGTATATCTGCATCAACCTCGTAGCTGTTCTTTCTTTCCTGAATGAAACGTTTTCTCCATGTGTCTTTAACGTTGTTTTTCATTCTTGCACCGAGGGGGCCGTAGTCCCAAGTGTTTGCAAGACCGCCGTAGATTTCGCTGCCGGCGAAAATGAAGCCTCTGCCTTTGCAGAGAGCAACGATTTTTTCCATGGTTTTGTCTGTATTTTTCATCATATCCAAAACTCCCGCCATTATAATATTTTTACTCTATTATGATAACCAAATTATACCTTAAAGTCAATGATTATGAAAACAAAAAAGACCGTTTTTTGCGGTCTTTTTTGGTAAAATGTACTATTACTTTTTCTTTCTTCTTTTTATAATAACAATTGAGATAACAGCGAGCGAAATTATTGCAACTACGAGTGCAGCATAAAGAAATACATAATTCGGCTCTGCAACAAAGATTGCGGTCGGTCCGTCTGCACCGCCGATGATGGCGATTGAGCTGTCGTTCATTCCGATTCTCCTTTCAGTTTTTTGATTGTATTCTGTAAAGTGTTACTCAAATCCAACAGCATGTCTTGTGATGAGCTTCTGACAACGTATTCTTTTTCTTTGGTTATGATATGCACTTCGGCACTCAGCCGTTTTGAATGAAAGTCCTTTTCGTTGACGGCGATGATATCTTCAATATTTATATCAATCGCTTCGGCATCGAAAAATCCGAGAGGTATTGTGCCCGAAACCTTTTCCGATGTGACATCAAGCACGCATTTTCTTTCCTGAATGATTGAGGCGATACCCTTGAAAACGAAAAACAGCGAAGCGAGAATACAGAATATGAGTGAATAAACGGATGATGTTATGTAGCGGAAAGGGCGTGACGCAAACGAAACAACCGAGGCAACCATAAGCACAATTCCTCCGCCGATTCGGATTATTGACGGAAAAACAAGATAGTTACTGAAATTGAATTTCCGAGCTTCAAGCTCGGTGGTATTTTCAGTATTTTCTATCGCTTTTTCAAGCAGTTCAACGGTAATTTCTTTCTTGGTTCCGGTCTGAACGGGCAAAACGGCAGGCTTTTTTTCTCTGCTTATGTATGCACCGCATCCGGGACATATTTCTTCGTTTTTCTTAATCCTTGCACCGCAGTTAAGACACTTCATAGTCATCCCTCCTTAATTAATTTTATCATAAAGAATATAGGTGTGTCAATAAAGCACTTTTTTCTTGATATTTTTATTCAATGTGATATACTTAAAATGGAATAAATTGTGCGGAGGTTTAACATGGCAGATTATAAAATTACAAATCCATATGCTGATGTGAATGAACTTATCAAAAACAGCGATAATCATTACAAAACAAATCTTCATACCCACTCGACCTACAGCGATGCGAATTTTACCATGACCGAGATGATTGAGGGTTTTTACGATAACAATTTCGATATTCTTGCATTTGCGGAGCACGGAATTTTCGGTAAGGAATGGGACAAA
This sequence comes from Acutalibacteraceae bacterium, assembly GCA_045531035.1. GTDB lineage: Bacteria > Bacillota > Clostridia > Oscillospirales > Acutalibacteraceae > CAG-177. The sequence goes on from JAZSDF010000033.1 coordinate 2,534, forward strand.
GAGCCTTCAAAGATACCTCTTTTCACTTTTCAGTATCTCTGGCACGGAAAGAGAAGCCACCCCACAACCGAGCAGTACAAGGCTTTTCTGAACGGTACATACAGAACCCCCGCAAATTTGAGAACGAAAAAGAGGGGGCTCATGTGTGTTCCCGACGCGATTGAACTGAATATGTTTACCCTTGTAAAAAACCATGTCAACGGCTATTTCACCAATGACGCATACGAGGGAAAATACGGCAAGGAAAATGATTTTGAAACCCCGATAAAGCTTGTTGAAGAAAGCGGCGGTGTTTCCCATATTAACCACCCCACCGACTGGCTTCAGGCTTATAAAGACCCCACCGTTGCAAAGGTTCCCGAGAACATTGCGTTTTTTGCCGACCTTCTCAGACGCTATAAATCCTGCCTCGGCATTGAGGTTCTCAATATGTATGACAGACCCAACAGAAGTGACAGAATTCTTTGGGATGAGCTTCTCAAAACCCTTATTCCCGAGGGCGAAAGAACGGTCTGGGGCTTCGGTAACAGCGATGCGCACAGAGTCTGCGAAATCGATACCGCATTCATGGATTTTATTCTCCCCGAATATTCTCTCGAAAATCTCCGCAAGGCTATGGAAAACGGCAATTTCTTTGCGGTTGCACGCTATGCGAAGAACGAACTCGGCGAGGATTTCAAGGGCGAGGGTGCAGTGCCTGTTGTTACTGAAATTACCGTTGATGACGATAATGACACCATAACAATCAAGGGCATCAACTGCAATGCAATCGAATGGATTGCCGACGGCGAAATCATTGAAAGCGTTACCGCCGAAGCAGACGGTGAGCTTGTTTCAACGGTGAAACTCCGTGAAAAGAGCGATAAAATCAGCTGTTATGTCAGGGCACAGCTTAAGGGCAGGGGCGGAATATGCATGACCCAGCCGTTCATCTGCGACGACGGAAATATGGCACGCTTCATAAAGCCTGCACCCGTTCCCGCAAAGCTTACAAAGGCACAGCAGATAAAGAAAAAGCTTGCCGATACCCGTCCCGGCGTTATTCTTTTCAGAATGATTATGGGCGATAAAACAAATATATAGTAAAATTTTATATATCGTTGCCTTAAAAAATTACTGTTTTTGTGATACATGAAAAAATCACGGATATGGGCAAAAAATTTGCAAAAAAATCTATACAAACGCAAAAAATTGTGATAAATTATTAGTGTTTTAAATAACAAAGGAGTGTGTCTCATATGAAAAAGGTTTATGAAGGCAAAACAAAAGACGTTTTCGAGCTTGATAACGGCAATGTAATGCTTAAGTTCAAGGACGATTGCACAGGTAAAGACCGCGTTTTCGACCCCGGCGAAAACACAGTCGGTCTTACAATTGAAGGTATCGGCAAGGCAAATCTCCAGACATCAATCCACTATTTCGAGCTTCTCAAGGCTGCAGGCATCAAGACTCACTATGTAAGTGCAAATATTGATGATGCAACAATGGAAGTTCTTCCCGGTAAAGTATTCGGCCACGGTCTCGAAGTTATCTGCCGCCTCGTTGCAACAGGCAGCTTTATCAGAAGATACGGCGAATATATTGCAGACGGCACAGTTCTTGAAGGCGGTTATGTTGAATGTACATTCAAGAATGATGCTCTCGGCGATCCCCTCGTAACAGGCGAAGGTCTTGCAGCTCTCGGTGTTATGAGCCCCGAAATGTTTGAAAGCATGAAGGCTCAGACTCTTGCAATCACAAAGATTGTTGCCGACGACCTCAAGTCAATCGGTCTTGATCTCTGGGATATCAAGTTTGAGTTCGGCTACAACAACGACGAAGTTATCCTTATTGATGAAATTGCTTCGGGCAATATGCGTGTTTACAAGGACGGCAAGATTGTTGATCCCGTTGAACTCACAAAGCTCATCCTCAACAGATAAAAAACAATGAAAGGCTTGCCATCGGCAAGCCTTTTTATTATACCAATTCTTTTTCAATAAGTTCGGTGACACCGGGGGTTATGTAATCGGCAATGTCCTTTATGGACTGCACGGCGTTTTCCATTGCGTATGAACGGAATTCCGCAATCATGTGGGTGTCATTTATATTGTCGCCGACGGTTATCATGTCGTCGTATTCCGCACCAACGATTTCAAGCAGATTATACAGCCCCTGTGCCTTGTTCATATCTGCGGAAACGATGTCTATGCATGTTCCGTTTTGCAGAGGATTGAGATATGTGCCGAATTTTTCCCTGATTTCGTCGGTAACCTTTGCCGCTTCCTCAACACTCGGAAGAAAAGTATTTATCTGATTGAAATACGGAATTTCTGGCAGGGCTTCAAGAGTGAATTCATCTTCAAAGCGTTCGTCGTCACGCTCGTCTACGGTGCATTTGAATTCTGTGTGGATATCCGCCCAACAACAGCCGGTGCTCATTAAAAATTCAAGAAGAGGTTTTGCAAGTGCACCGTCACAGCGCGATTCAGCCAGCCTTTTTCCGTTGCCGTCCATTATCACGGCACCGTTTGCGGCAAGAAGAAAATCACAGTCGATATTATTCGTTCTGCAAAGTTCAATAAGGCTCAAAGGCCCTCTTCCGCTTACAAGTCCGAAAAGATTTCCTGCCTTGCGCCATTCTTTTATGGCGTTTCTTTTTTTATCGTCAATACCGCCGTGGTTGAGAGTGCCGTCATAGTCGCTCGCAATTATTTTCATCATTCATCACCGTATAGATTATACCATACATTTCTATTATTACAATTGATTTTTTCGGATTGAGGAATATTATGGCTGAAATGACAAAAGCGAAGCAAAATAATCAATAAAAATGACGGTGCGCCGAGGCACACCGTCTTATTTTATGTCTTATTTAACCTTAACTTTGTAGCACTTGATTTCGAAGGGCTTGATTTCGAAGCTCATTGTCTTGCCGTCTGCGATATCTGCAGCAACATCTTCTCTTTCGAGTATGTTACATTCGGCAACGCTTGCGATTTCAGCGAAGAAATCAACCTTAACAGCTGCTCTTCTGCCTGCCTTTTCAACGAAACGGACAATGTAAGCGTCTTCGTCTTCGCACTTCTTGACTGCTTCAAGAGTAACGTTCTTGCCGTCAACAGCGATGAATGAACCGCTTTCAGCACCCTTTGCATCCTCTGAAAGTTCAACGGGAAGCATGGGATTGTTGAGTTCAAGACCTCTTACAAGAGTTTCTGCATCCTTCCAGCTGCCTGCATGGGGATAGAGTGAATATGTGAAGTAGTGGTCGCCTCTGTCTGACTTCGGGTCGGGATTCATGGGAGCCTTGAGAAGAGTGATAATCATTCTCTGTTCGTTTACTTCGTAACCGTACTTGCAGTCGTTGAGGATTGAAAGACCGTAATCATCTTCGGACATATCGATGAAGTTATGTGCGGAAACCTCAAACTTTGCCTTGTCATAGGGATTATGACGGTAGTTGGAGCTTTCGATTGTTGCGTAAGCGATATCTCTTGTGAACTTCTGAGCCTTGATATCAACGTCGAAGCCAACCTTGAGAAGCTTCTCCTGCTCGTGCCAGCTGATGAATGTGTCGAAATCAATTCTGTCAAGCTCGTTGTAGAGAATGATATTCTGCTTGAGAGTTGATTTCATGATGTTCTTTGCGATTGTAACGCAAGTGAAAACATCGCCTGAAACAACGGACTCAACCTTGCCTGCTTCTGTTTCAAATTCACGGTCTGTGTAGGTTGCAACGATATCCCATGCATCGTACTTACCGGGAAGGTCTTCATAAATGCGGAATACGTTACCCTTGCCTTCGAGAACTTCTCTGTTGTTCTTCTTATCGAAGATTGAAACAAGCTCTGCCGCAGCGTCAAACTTAAGACTGAAGTTTGCGTTTTCGATATCTGCGCTTTCAACAGCTTTTGCTTCTGCAACTGCAGCATCCTTTGTATAATATACTTTATAGCCTACTGCGGGAACGTCCTTTGCAACGAAAACAAGAACCTTTGTGCCGTCAAGCTTTGTGTATGCCTGAACGGGAACCTTGTTGCCTTCTGCGTCAAAGATTTCAACATCCTTATAGGGAAGCTCAACCTTTGAGGTTGCGGGAGTGCCGAGTGAGTTGAAGAGTGCGAAGGGCTTGCCGTATTTTGCGCCTGAACCGATGTTGCCTGCGATTGCATTGAGAGCTTCGTCACGAACGCTTTCACCAATTTTGATGATATCATCATAGATTGCGCAAAGGTCGCCGAATACTTCGGTGATGTGTGAACCGGGAAGTGAATCATGGAACTGGTTTGTGAGAATCATCTGCCAGCCTTCGTTGAGCTTTTCGAGAGGATACTCATAGCCGTTCTTCATAGCGATTGAAGCGAAGATTTCAGCCTGACGGTAGAGGTTTTCGCTGTATCTGTTGAGCTTCTTGAGGAGAGCCTTTGTGGTGTGAACGCCTCTGTGCTCTTCAAGATAGAGTTCGTCTTTCCAGGTGGGGATGTTTGTATCGGTTGCGTTTGCTTTCATTCTTGCAAGTGAATCTTCAATCTTGCTGGGCTTTGTTTCGGGAAGACCGGGGAAGCTCTTGTAACGCTTTGCATATTCGAGCATTTCGGTGTCAACACCGCCGCCGCCGTCGCCCCAGCCGTAGCAGTACATGGATTCGCCGATTGTTGCCTTATCTGTGTACTTCTTCCAGTTCATCTTGAGGGAGTCTGCCTCAACAGTACCGATGAAGTGAGTGGGGGGAACGATTGAGAATACCTTTGAACCGTCGGGACCTTCCCACCAGAAGGTGCTGTACTGCCAGGGGTTGGTGTCGTTCCAGATACCCATCTTATGAGTTACGAAATACTCAACGCCTGCC
>JAZSDF010000042.1:0-33765 GCA_045531035.1 Acutalibacteraceae bacterium
CAACCCTGCAACAGGCAAGGGTGACCAAAGAAGACTTGCAGATATCTGCACATCTGATTCAGCTGGCACTTATGCGTCCTCAAAGGCTATGAACCTCAGATACAATGTTATCCAGCACGTTCTTCTTGATGACTGTGAACACACATTCACTATCGGCGAAGCTCCCGCAGGCGGCGGTGAAGGCGGCGGTGATGAACCCGTAGCAACCAAGTACGAAGCTAAGTTCCTTAACCTCGACGGAACAGAAATCGCAAAGGCTGAATATGCTGAAGGCGAAACAATTGAAGTTCCCGAAGTTACAAACCTTCTCGGTTGGGTTGATTCAACAGGCAAGCTTGTTGAAGTAAATACAACAATGGGTACAAAGGCTGTTTCATACACAGCTGTTCTCACAACAGATAAGTTTGATGTTAAGATTGTTCTCGGCGACGGTGCTGCTTATGCAGAAGATGCAGTTCTTCCCGAGGGTGCATATGTTGAAGGCAATAACCTTATTGTCAAGGCAGGTCTTGGAGAAGAAATCGACCTCACAGCTCTTCCCCTTCCCGAAAAAGAAGGCTACACAGCATCATGGGCAGCTTCAACCGTTAAGGTTGAAAGCACAAGAGGCGTAACAGTAAGACTTAACTGGACTGTTGATACCTATACTGCAACATTCTATCTTGACAAAGAAGCATATGATGCTCAGGCAAATGCTATTAAAACAGTTGATTTCCGTTACGGCACAGATATGACAGCTTCCTTCAATCAGGCTGAAATCGGTATTGCTGCCCGTAAGCCCGAAATGAAGTTCGTTGGCTGGAAGAACGCAGAAACAGGCGAACTCGTTAATAAGACAGCAAAGTTCGCAGATGATGTTGTATTCTACGGTGACTGGACAGATTTCAATGCCTCCTTAACAATCTGGGGTCTTGATTATGCAACAGGCGAATGGCAGGCTGTTGTAACAAAGAAGGCAGATGCAGGCACAAAGGTAACAATCAACGAGCTTAAGGCTCTTGTTAATGAAGAAAACTTTGATTCTGCTGCTATCAGCTATGCTTTTGCAACTCTTACATCAGACCGTAACGGCGAAAGAGTTTCTGCAACTGACGGCTACACAATGGCAGAAGGTGCCAATAACATTTATATTCAGACAAACGTCAAGTTCACTTATGCACTTGAAACTCCTGTATTTGATGAAGATGGTTACATCACAGAAGATTTTGCAGAAGAAGTAAAGACAACCAACAGCACATCTACAACATCACCCATAAATCTTCCCACTCCTAAGAGCAATGTCGGTTACAAGTTTGTAGCATGGACAGACGCAGAAGGCAACGAATATCCTGCAGGCGCTATTACTCTTGACTATGCAAACGGCACAGAGTATATCTTTACAGCAAAGTACGAAGAAATTGAATATACAATTGAGTTTGTTGTTAACAAGGATGCAACATACAAGCAGATTATTACTGTTGACGGCACATTCAAGGTAGGCGATACCTTCACACTTTCAGAAATGACATATTTAGATGCTGACGGTAACGAAACAGGTCTTCCCGAAATCGGCACAGAAAACAAAGATCAGGAATACGGTCCCTACGACAGCCTTGACGGTTACAAGTTCAGCGGCTGGAAGGCAGGCAAACAGTCTTCATCACTTTCAGATTACGATATTACTCAGGAAGTTACTCTTACTCCCGCAGTTATTGAAATGGTAACCTTCAGCGAAACAATCACAATCAGCGGTGCTTGGGAAGCTCTTTACTACAACCTCACAGCATATTATGCAGACACAATCGGCGAAGATGGCAAGCCTGAATACAAGGCAATGGAAGCTGTTAAAATTCAGACAGACGCAAGCATTTCTGATGCACTTGCAGCAGCATATGAATTTGCTAATCAGCATCTTCCCGAAGGCAAGAGAGTTACAAAGATCTGGAAGCTTGAAGACGGTACTTCAGCTCCCAACAACATGACTCCTTATGACCTTGCTGTTTATGCAACATATGTAGGTCGCTCACTTTCAATTTATCTTGATTATAACTACGGCACAGAAGATGCTCCTCTTACTCTTGAAGACACAATGATTAAGAGCGATTCCTACAGCAAGCTCCTCTTCGACGGTGTTGATGTTGAAAACGATATTCCTGAAGGCGAATTCGCTCCTATCGCAGAGATAATCAGAATGTCAAATGTTTCCGACGCAAACAGCCCCGGAGAAGCCTATGAAGTAGTAGGCTGGAAGATTTACCACGTAGTAAACGAAGAAGATGTATACAATAAGGACAAGTGGGTTGAAGGTATCAGCGATGTCGAAGGCTCAACAATTGCCAAGTATACTCTTATCTTCCAGGTAGAATGGATGGCATATAAGGACTTCCTCTTCAGAGTTTACAACACTGACGGTCTTCTCCGCAGTGCACTCGACAAGAAGTTCCAGAAACATTTCTGGTATATGAATAAGCCTGTTGACAAGGAAGACGCACATCCTCTCAATGCACTTCCCGAAAGACTCATTCTCATCGGTTTCATTCCCAAGTTTGAATCCGGCCTTGCATTTGAACCTCTTACCATTTCAAAGGCATGGCTCAATCCCGCAAACTGGGGTGCACTCCTTGAAGCTCTCTTCAACGGTCTCTCATCAGGTTTCGGCGGTGCTATCTGATTTGACGGTTAAAACCGAATAATTAAACAAATGCTCCCCTGCGTGAAAGTGCGCAGGGGAGTTTTTTACATTGCAGTATTTGTGTCTGAAATATTTCCTGTCATATCGGGCATAACATCGGTAACTCTGTCCGCCATTGAGGAGAGTTCTGTTTCAAGCTGTGTAAGAACGGGAGTATCGTCATTTCTGTCGGTAACCTTTCCGCCTTCCGCACCGTTACAGCCTGCGAAAGCAAAAGCGATAAGAAGAATTACAGCTGAAAGTATCAATGGAAATTTTTTCATATTATTGCTCCTTATTAAAATATCGTTTGCGATTATTATATCCGCAACCAGGAACAATATACAAAAAACAGCTTCACGGAATTAATCTGTGAAGCTGTTTTAAACTATGTTTTATTATTTGGTTTTCTTTGCCTTTTTAGGAAGTTTTTCCTCTTTAGGTTCTCCGATTTCAACAATGTAGAAAGCGGCAGTCCAAATAAGAATTGCAACATATGCAATTATAATACCGTTCTGGAAGCCTGCAAAACAAAGCGAATCAACAAAAACAACATTGCCGAGAAGAGATATGAGCCAGTTTGATGTGAAAAGCTTGACAACATTGATTGTTCCGTCAATAAGAGGAGCAGCTGCTGAGTTGAAGCAAGCGTTCATTATGATTACGCAAGCAATGCCGATAACCGAAGCGGCGATAACCGGTATTCTCTTGTTGCTGCAAATTGACCAGACTATAATGAATACCGCTGCAATGATTGCAATTGCAAACGTAACAACAACTGCAATGAGCTGAGCTTTTACGGGTTCAAGAGCTTCAGGGAAAACAAAGCCTCCGGGAGATTTGATTTCCTGATAAGTGAAGCCGACGATATCATCTGTTCCAAGAAAGAAGCCGATAAGCTGTTTAAGAGTAAGAGTTTCTTCAAGACCGGCTTCAACAAAGGTTGTAGATAGTCTGATAAGAACAAACTCAAGTAAAAGCGTGACGGGGAAAATCGATGCCGCAAGGAGTGCGTTTACGATACGGTATAAATATTTCATTGTAAAAATCCTTTCTGTTAATTATTTCCAGGAGGAATTAAGTGCAACCGTGCGGTTGAATACGAGTTTACCGTCGGTTGATGTTTTATCAACGCAGAAATAGCCCTGACGCATAAACTGGAAAGCATCGCCGCATTTTGCGTTTTTAATTCCTCCTTCAACAAGGCAGCCTTCAAGGATTTCAAGTGAATTGGGATTGAGATGGGTGAGATAGTTCTCTTTGCCGTCCGCCATGGGATCTTCAGCATTGAAAAGACGGTCATAAAGACGGATTTCACAAGGGGTGCAGTCCGAAGCGCTTACCCAATGAATTGTGCCCTTGACCTTTCTTCCGTCAGGTGCATCGCCACCCTTTGTTTCGGGATCATATGTGCAGTGGAGGCAGGTAACCTCGCCGTTTTCGTCGGTTTCCCAGCTGTTGCAGGTTACGAGATATGCACTCTTGAGACGGACTTCGTTGCCGGGATAAAGTCTGAAATATTTTTTGGGAGGCTCAATCATGAAATCGTCACGTTCAACAAATATTTCCTTTGAGAAATGAACGGTTCTTGTGCCGAGTTCAGGCTTGAGGGGATTGATTTCAACCTCGATAGCCTCGCTCTGACCCTCGGGATAGTTATCAATGATAACCTTAAGAGGACGGAGAACAGCCATTGCACGGGGTGCGTTTTCGTTGAGATTATCTCTTACGCAAGCTTCGAGCAGGCCGTAGTCAACAACGCTGTCAGCCTTTGAAACGCCTATACGGGTTATAAAATCACGCACGGCAGCAGAGGGATAACCTCTTCTTCTCATGCCGCAGAGAGTAATCATTCTGGGGTCGTCCCAACCGTCAACGATACCCTTCTGAACCATTTCGAGGTTGTATCTTTTACTTGTTACGCAGTAGTTGAGGTTGAGGCGGGCAAACTCAATCTGTCTGGGAGGCTCTTCAAAGCCGATTTCGTTGATGAACCAGTCGTAAAGAGGTCTGTGATTTTCAAATTCAAGCGAGCAAAGAGAATAGGTTACACCTTCTCTTGCGTCGGAAAGGGGATGAGCAAAGTCGTACATGGGATATACGCACCACTTATCGCCTGTCTGATGGTGAGTAACATGAGCGATTCTGTAAATAACGGGGTCACGCATGTTGATGTTGGGTGAAGCCATGTCAATCTTCGCACGGAGAGTTCTTTCGCCGTCTGCAAATTCGCCCTTTGTCATTCTTTCAAAAAGGTCGAGGTTTTCTTCGATTGAACGGTCTCTGTAGGGGCTGTTCTTACCGGGTTCGGTGAGAGTACCTCTGTATTCTCTCATCTCTTCTGCTGAAAGATCGCACACAAACGCCTTGCCGTTTTTGATGAGCTTTATTGCACATTCATAGATGAAGTCAAAATAGCTTGAAGCGTAGAGAACCTTGTTCCACTTGAAGCCGAGCCATTCAATGTCTGCTTTGATTGCGTCAACATACTCGACGTCCTCTTTTGATGGGTTGGTATCGTCAAGACGGAGATTACATTCGCCGCCGTATTTTTCGGCTGTTGCGAAGTCAATAGTGATAGCCTTTGCATGACCGATATGAAGGTATCCGTTAGGTTCGGGCGGGAAACGTGTCTGAATTCTTGTGTTCACGCCGCCCGCGAGGTCTTCGTCAATAAAATCATATATAAAATTTGAAGAGGTGTTGATTTCGTCCATTGTGGTTTTTCCTTTCGATTATAAATTGTTTGCGGCATCTGCAAGCCTTGCTTTGATTTCATCCTCGCCGAGAAGCTGCATAATGGAATAGAGGTCGGGAGTGTTCTTTCTTGAGGTAAGGGCGATGCGGATAACCGTTGAAATATCGCCGACGTGACCTTTGAAAGCTTCGGGGTTTTTCTTGTATTCCTTAACATTGGGAGTGAAACCGAGAGGCTCGCACATCTCTTTGATTTTTGCAAACCATGTGTCCTTGTCGTCTGCAAGAGAGAAGGTTTCGGCATATTTTGCGATAATAGCCGCAGCGTCCTCTTTTGCGATGTTTTCGGGCATGGTGTAATCGGGCTGATAGAGTGATTTATAGAAATATGAAACATAGTCCTTGACTTCGTTCCATTTTGCAATGTCCTTACGGGGCTTGGGATTTTCTCTGTCAATATTGACAACTGCAGTTGAAAACTCGGGGTCGGCAGTGAAAATCTCATAGAATTCGGGGTCATAAGCTTTTGCCCATTCCGAAACGTTATCGTAAACCTGCTTTGCAGTCATAACGGAAATAACGTTCTTGGAAACGTCATTGAGCTTTACAAGGTCGAAAAGGCAGCCGCTTGAACTCATCTTTTTGAGATTGAAGGGGAATTTGTCAATGCCTTCCTTCGGATTTGCTCTGCGCCAGTCCTCGAAGTTCGAATTGAGAAGAGTGAGAAGATATTCAAGCACGCTTTCCTTCGGGAAGCCCTGCTCGAAGAAGTAGCTTACTGCAGCTTCGGGGTCTTTTCTCTTTGAAAGCTTGCGCTTGTCGCCTGTTTCCTCATCAATCTTCATAACCTGAGGAGTATGTGCAAATTTCGGTGCTTTATATCCGCAAACACGGAAAAGCTCTATGTGCTTGGGAACGGAAGAAATCCATTCCTCGCCTCTGATAACATGAGTTGTTCTCATGAAATGGTCATCGCAGGCATGTGCGAAGTGATATGTGGGAATACCGTCGGATTTTAGAAGAACCTCATCAATTATGTTTTCTGGCATTTCAATCTTGCCTCTGATAACGTCCTCAAAAACGATTTTCTTATCTTCGCTTCCGCTTGAACGCAGACGGAGCACCCAGGGTTTGCCGTCTGCGATATTCTTTTCGATTTCTTCAAATGTGAGGTCACGGCATTTTGCCCATTTGCCGAAGTAACCCCAGATAAGCGCATCGCCCTGTTCCTGTTCCTTGCGGAGCTCGGAAAGCTCGTCCGCTGTGCAGAAGCAGGGATATGCAACACCTTTTTCAACAAGGCTCTTTGCGATTGTCTGATAAATTTCAGCTCTCTTGCTCTGAGTATAGGGACCGTAAGCGCCCTTTTCGGTGCCGTAGCCGGTAACGCCCTCGGTGAATTCAACGCCGAAATAGCTGAAGCCCTCAATTATAGCTGAAACGCCGTCGTCGATTTCACGCTTTTTGTCGGTATCCTCAATTCTTAAGAAGGAAACACCGTTTGTGGTCTGTGCGGTGAGCACGTCAACAAGTGCACTGAAAAGACCGCCGATATGGAGATAACCTGTGGGTGAGGGCGCAAATCTTGCAACTCTCGCACCTTCGGGAAGATTTCTTTCGGGATAAAGATTTTCATAATAATCGGGGGTTTTATCAATATGCGGAAAAAGAAGCTCCGCTAATTTTTTGTTATCCAAAGCAAAACACTCCTATTATAATTATAATTTTACTTATACCCTATTATTATTGCAGAAATTTCCGCAAGTATCAAGAGGAAATTTTAATTTTTTGCAGATAAATATCCGAATTTTTTCAATTTGGATATACGGCGGAATAATAAGGAGAAAAACTGCCCAAAATACGGGTGAAATATATATGCGAAAAGGGGTTTAATATGAAACGTAAACTTAGAAAATCACCAAATATTTATCTTGCGCTTTTTGCTTGTCTGATTGCAGTCGGAGCATCCGCGGTGACAATGCTCAGGGATAATTCTTCGGGCACGGTTGAAAGAGATGATTTCACACGCATAACAGCTGAATGGAGAATTGAGGAAACAAGCATACCGCTGACATTTGATGTTAACATCGGAGTCAGCGGTATTGCGGATGAGCGTGTATTTATTCCCGAAACAACTGAGAAAATTGAAGAAAACAAACCGTTTTCGGGCACTTTTGCCATGCCAATGGGCACGGATATAATCAAGGATTACAGCAACGGCGAAATGGTGTTTTCCAAAACCATGGGTGACTGGAGAGTGCATAACGGCGTTGATTTCTCGGGAAGTGCGGGCAATGAGGTTGTTGCGGTTGCCGACGGAAAAGTCACAAAGGTTTATGACGACAGCTTCTGGGGTACGATTGTTGAAATCGACCACGGAAACGGCATGACGGCAAGATATTGCGGTATGAAAAAAGGAAGCTGTCCCGCAGAAGGAACCGAGGTTAAAATGCGTCAGAAAATAGGTTCGCTCGGACACATTCCCGTTGAAATCGGCGAGGAAGACCATCTCCATCTCGAAATCACCGTTGACGGAGAAACCGTTGACCCTTTGAAGGCACTTAATAAAGTCAGAGATAATCTATAATTATGGCGGATGCATGTGTCTGCCCGGCTCCCCATGGGCAAAATGCCACCGTCTGACGCACCCGCCTTGTTTTTGAAAGTATACTTTGATTATCAACAAGCCATAAGGTTTTGAAAGGTATCTTTTCGCCACGGCTTCGTTGAAAATCCTTGAAATAACCTCGTATTCCTGCAGATTTTCGCCTTGCCGCGTCAAAAATCTACTCTTTCACAACTGCTTCGCATCTGGAATGCAATAGATTGCGTGCAGTCGGGCATTTCTTCGATGCAGGCATACGACGTATGTCAAAGAGAAAAATGTCCGAATGTGCGTGATATTTTGCGTTTCAGACTTATGTGTTGCTGTTAATCAAAGTATCTGCTTCCATTTCATACTATGCACGAAATATGGGGTGTGCCTTAAAAAATACCCACCGTATTTTACGGTGGGTAAAAATCAACCTATATGTTTTTCAATAAACGCCTTCACTCTGCGGTCGTATTCGTCCTTTGCATCGTAATAGCTGTAGGCATGTTCAGCACCGGCCACGGCAAACATTTCTTTATCTGTCGGGCAGGCATCATAAAGACGTTTGCACATCTCAAACGGAACAAGTGCATCCTCTTCACCGTGTATGAAAATAACGGGGTTAACGGCATTTCTCATCGTACCGAGAGGTGTTGCGTCTTTTTTCAGGTCATATTTGGAAAGACTGCGGCAATAGATATTGGTTATTTCCGTAAAGAAATCGGAGGTGTGATTAAGACCCATATCCTTCATTTTTTTTGAAACCTGCTCAAAAGCATCCGTGAATCCGCAGTCCTCAACAATAACCTTAACCTGCTTCTGCGGATTGTTGTTATTGACAAGCATAACCGTTGCCGCACCCATGGAAATTCCGTGAAGCACGATTTCAATATCCTCACCGAAACGCTCAACAAGATAATCAATCCAGAGCTTTATATCCTTATAATCAAGAGCACCGAAGCCGATAAGCCTGCCGTCGCTTCTTCCGTGGCCTCTTAAATCGGGCAGCAGATAGTTGAAGCCCATTGTGTTGCGGTAGAAGGGGAGAAGATGACTGCACTCGTCGGGGCCGTTGCAGTTATGACCGTGAACGCAGATTGCAAAACGCTTCGTTTCCTTTTCGGCGGGAACAAGCCATGCCTTAAGACGAAGATTATCCTTGGAAATTATTTCAAGGTCCTCGGGATTGAGCGAATAAAGATAATTATTGTTTTTCTTTCGGATTTCGGCGCGGTACATTCTTTTGGGGTCTTTATCGATTTTCGGTTTCGGTCGTTTGACACATGCTTGCCTATATCCTTCAGCACCGACTATTGCAACTGTTGCGGCGGAAACCGCACCCAGACCGAGCAAAGCTTTTCCTTTTTTCATAATACAGCCTCCTTCCGTGGATTTCATTTTACCATATAAAAGAAAATAATTCAATCATGCGGTTAAATTATAATACGCAAAAAATTTTTTGAATTTTTTTAAAAAAACTGTTGACAAAACGGGAATGATATAATATAATAAACAAGCTCTTTGGTGAGGGCAGTTAAATGGCGGCATAGCTCAGAGGCTAGAGCAACCGGTTCATACCCGGTAGGTCGTGGGTTCAAATCCAACTGCCGCTACCAAATGTTTGGCCCGGTGGTCAAGCGGTTAAGACACCGCCCTTTCACGGCGGTAACACGGGTTCGAGTCCCGTCCGGGTCACCACACTCCTCGTTGCAACAGCGACGGGGAGTATTTTTTTTGAATTATTACAAATTGTTAAATTTTAGTTACAATTCATCTATTGTTCCATTTTAGAAAAATAAAACAAATAACGAGTAATATAATGTCACCAACGGTAAAACGGAGGAGAAAAATAATGGGAAAGAAAATTTTATGTGCTTTTTTAGCACTTTTTGTTGTGCTTGCGGTTTTCAGCGGGTGCAACAAAAAGCCCGATTCCGAAGAAACAACCACTTTGGCGGGCGAAGGCGGTTCGGATATTGTTGAAGATAACCTCACAACAACCAAAAAACCTGTTTCAAACGAAAAGCTTATTGCATTCACCTTTGATGACGGCCCTCATAAGACCTACACTAACAGAATCCTTGATATTCTTGAGAAAAACGGTGCAACGGCAACCTTCTTTCTTGTCGGATACAACATCGAAAAAAATGTTGAAACAATAAAGCGTGCGGCAAATATCGGTTGTGAAATCGCAAACCATTCTCTGAGCCACAAGAATCTCACAAAAATCACTGCTTCGGAGATATCCGAGCAGGTAAAGGGTCCGAACGAGATGGTAAAATCTCTTGCAGGGATTGATATAAAGCTTTTCAGAGCACCCGGCGGAAATTTTGACGGTGTTACGGATAAAATCGGTATGCCGCTCATTCAATGGTCAATTGACACTGAGGACTGGAAGTATAAGGATGCCGCTCATAAGGACAGAAGCGAAGAGCAGCGCAATGCTGACCTTAACAAAATAGCCGACAGAGTTATCGAAAAGGCGGACAAGGGTGATATCGTTCTCATGCATGATATCTACGGTTTCACGGCAGATTTGTGTGAAATTGTTATTCCCGGACTTGTTGAAAAAGGCTTCAGAATTGTTTCCGTCAGCGAGATGTATGAGGCATACGGTAAGGAGCTTAAAGCGGGTCAGGTTTATCACAGCGTTGATTTTGCCGAGGGAAACACGCTTGTTGTTGAACCCGGTCAGTACAGAGTAAAAACAAAGGGCAGCGTTCTCAATATCCGAATTGAGCCGAAGTCAGGAACAGAGTCGCTTGCGAAGGTGCCCAACGGCACTCCGATTAAGGTTATTGACTGCATAGAAGGCTGGGCAAAGGTTGAGTATAATACCGTTGTCGGCTGGGTAAATACCGCCTATATAGAAGCGGTTTAATAATGATAAAAAGGATTGTTTTTCGCAAGAGAAACAGTCCTTTTGTTTTATGAAAATCTTGACTTAATATATAATTATATGATATCATTACTGTATTATGAATTTAGGAGTGAGAAACCTTGGATTTCAAAGAAAGCACCTTTATGTATGCCATTGCACTCGCTGTTGTGGTATTCGTAACTCTTCAGTCCGTTTTCTTTATTGTGAAGTCATGGAAGCATGCTAAGGAACTCGGAATTGAAAAAGAAAAACTTAAAAACACTGTAGTTTCCAGTATTCTCTTTACCGTTGCACCTGCTATTTCAATCCTTGCAACTGTTATTGTTCTGGCAAACGCACTCGGTATTGTTCTTCCTTGGATAAGACTTACCGTTATCGGTAACCTTGCTTACGAAACAACTGCCGCACAGACCGCTGTTGAAGCAATGGGCGGCACTCTCACAAGCTCAATTACAGATATGAAGCAGTTCTCAACCGTTTCATGGGCTATGACAATCGGCAGTATTGCGCCGCTTCTCATGCTTCCTTTTGTATGCAAGAAGCTTCAGACCAAAATCGGCAGCGCGGTTAATAAGAACGAAAATGCCGCAAAGCTCGGTGACGCTATCTCCGCAGCAGCATTTATCGGTATCATCTCCGCTTTCATTGCAAGAGCAATTGCAGGCACAACCTCCGACGGTGTCGGCAACGCAGGCTTCATGTCAATTGCTGTCCTTATCGTTGCAATGATTGCGATGGTTATTCTTGAAGCAATCTGCAAGAAGTGGAATCTCGAAAAGCTCCGTCCGTTCACAATGCCCATTGCAATGTTCATCGGCATGGGCGCGGCAATGCTCTTTGAAGCAGTTCTTCCCGCAGACATCGTTAATTTTGTTTGGAGATAAGAGAAAGGAGAGAATGAATTATGCAGAAGAATTATTTTGACAGAGTTCACAGATGGGGCATCCTCTGGAACATCGGCGCATTGCTCATGCTCCTTGCTATCCCCGTTGCAATTTCAACATATTTCGGCGTATGGCCCGAGCTCAGCGTTCTCGGTTCGGTTCTCAGTAAGCTCATGCTTCTCTACTGGGTAACCGCAGTTGTTGAGGTTATCACTTATGTTCCCATGCTCGGCGCAGGCGGTACTTACCTCAGCTTCGTAACCGGTAACATCACAAATCTCAAGCTTCCCGTAGGTCTTGCAGCAATGGAAAACGCAAAAGTGCGTGCAAACACCGAAGAAGGCGAAGTTATTTCAACAATCGCTATCGGTGTTTCCTCAATCACAACAACGGTTATAATTGCTGTCGGTGTTCTTGCGTTCTCACCCGTTCTTCCTCTTATTACAGCGGAAGGCTCGGCGTTCAAGCCTGCTTTTGAATGGGTTCTTCCCGCACTCTTCGGTGCACTCGGCGCAAGCTACTTTGCAAAGCATTGGAAGCTCGTTCCCCTTCCTGTTATCGTTGGTGTTATCGTTCTTATCTTCTCACCCACAATGGGTGTCGGAACTCTTATGTTTGTAACAATCGTTGCAGCAGTTCTCGGTGCTTTCGGTCTTTATAAGGCAAAGAAGTTATAATACTGAAATTTTATATGATGTTTATAAAAATATGAGTAATTTGCGATTTGTTGTGCAAATTTACACTTGATATAAGGAAAAAATTAGGGTAATATATTACAGGTATAAAATATCATCTCTTCTGAAAGGAGAAATTCAAAATGATTAACTATTCACGCGAAGTACAGGAAATGTGCTGCGTAGCCAAGGGTCCCAACCACGGTCCCGCTCCCATCCCCGAAGAAGGCAAGTGGGTCAAGGCTTACGAAATCAAGGACATTTCCGCTTTCACACACGGTGTTGGCTGGTGTGCTCCCCAGCAGGGTGCTTGCAAGCTTTCACTCAACGTTAAAAACGGTATCATCGAAGAAGCTCTTGTTGAAACAATCGGTTGTTCCGGTATGACTCACTCAGCTGCTATGGCTGCTGAAATTCTTCCCGGCAAAACAATCCTTGAAGCTCTCAACACAGACCTTGTTTGCGATGCTATCAACACAGCTATGAGAGAGCTCTTCCTCCAGATCGTTTACGGACGTTCACAGTCCGCTTTCTCGGATGACGGTCTTTCGGTCGGTGCAGGTCTTGAAGACCTTGGTAAGGGCCTTCGTTCGCAGGTCGGTACAATGTACGGTACAAAGGTTAAGGGCGTTCGTTATCTTGAAATGGCTGAAGGCTATGTTACAAGACTTGCTCTTGACGAAGACAATCAGGTTATCGGCTATGAATTCGTTTCACTCGGCAAGATGACCGACTTCATCAAGAAGGGCGACACACCCAACGACGCATACAATAAGGCAATCGGTACTTACGGCAGATTTGCAGATGCCGCAAAGTACATTGACCCCAGAAAAGAATAATTGCAGGAGGAGGAAAATATAATGGCATTATTTGAAAGCTACGAAAGACGTATTGACCAGATCAATGCATGTCTTAAAGAATACGGCATTTCTTCAATCGAAGAATGTAAAGAAATCACTCTTGCAAAGGGTGTCGATTGCGACAAAATCGTAAGAGAAACTCAGCCCATCTGCTTCGAAAACGCTGTCTGGGCATACACAGTAGGCTGCGCTATCGCTATCAAGACAGGCTGCACAAAGGCTGCTGACGCTGCTGCAGCTATCGGTATCGGTCTCCAGTCATTCTGCATCCCCGGTTCCGTTGCTGACAACAGAAAGGTTGGTATCGGCCACGGTAACCTCGGTAAGATGCTCCTCTCCGAAGAAACAGAATGCTTCTGCTTCCTCGCAGGTCACGAATCATTCGCTGCTGCTGAAGGCGCTATCAAAATCGCTCTTAACGCTAACAAGGTAAGAGTTAAGCCCCTCCGTGTTATCCTTAACGGTCTCGGCAAGGATGCAGCTATGATTATTTCAAGAATCAACGGCTTCACCTACTGCAAGACAGAATTTGACCCCTATGCTGAAACTGTTACCGTTGTTGAAGAAAAAGCATATTCAACAGGCGACAGAGCAAAGGTTAAGTGCTACGGTGCAGACAACGTTCCCGAAGGCGTTGCTATCATGAAGCTTGAAAACGTTGGCGTTTCCATCACTGGTAACTCAACCAACCCCACAAGATTCCAGCATCCCGTTGCAGGCACATATAAGAAGTGGTGCAACGAAAACGGTGTTAACTATTTCTCAGTTGCATCGGGCGGCGGCACAGGCCGTACACTTCATCCCGACAACATGGCAGCAGGTCCCGCTTCCTACGGTATGACAGACACAATGGGTCGTATGCACTCAGACGCACAGTTTGCAGGTTCATCATCAGTTCCCGCACACGTTGAAATGATGGGTCTTATCGGTGCAGGTAACAACCCCATGGTTGGTATGACCGTTGCTTGCGCAGTTGCAGTTGAAGAGGCAATGAAATAAGAACCTGACTTCGTCAGAACCTTGTTGCTCGCTAAAGCTCGCAATAATTTTGTAACCAATCCCTGTTCTCATTGAGAGCAGGGATTTTATGATTTATTGTATAATACATTGACTTTTGATAGTGATGTGTTATAATTTTTATAAAGAGGTGAATTATTATGTCAGCTCCCAGACACTGTCCTATGTGCGGAGAAAAAGAAAAATGGAAAAAGGTAGGAACTCAGAATAAAGGCTTTAGTGTCGGCAAGGCTGCTGTCGGAGCAGCTGTATTTGGTCCGGTTGGTTTGGTTGGAGGAGCTCTCGGTAAAAAGACGGTTTCATACTTTTGCGGTAATTGCGGATTCCAACATGAATATAAGGCTTAAGTTGCAGATGATAATCGAATCTCTATTCTTACCCGAGAACGGGGATTTTTCTTGACATATTTTTGCCAGCACGGTATTATGTTTATAAAGAATAATCATTCAGAATTATACAGAGAGGAGAATAATAATGATTGAATTGTTTGAAATTTTCGGACAGACCATTTATTTGTCAGGACCTTTTTTGGAAATTGAACCCATAGGTGCTCCTTCAGTTTTTGAGGCAATACTGTTAGCTATAGAACACTATCTCGGTATGTTGTTTATGTAAGTTGAATTCAATCCCTGTTCTTTTGAGAGCAGGGATTTTTTTATTTCACTCTTGTTTATTCAATATAAAATGATATAATTGTCACATAAGGGAGTGAGAATATGAAAACAAAAACCAAGCTTTCATCAAAGCGCATTTATGATTTTTATCGTGAGCTTGAAAAATACGGCATTGAAAATCACGGTCTGATTATTGAGCAGGGCGGTGAAATCCTTTTTGAAAAATATGCTTATCCGTATTCCGCCGATATGCCGCATACTCTTTTTTCGGTAACAAAGTCAATCGTTGCAACGGCGGCAGGTTTTGCGATTGATGAGGGTCTGTTCTCGCTTGACACAAAAATTCTGCCCCTTTTCCCCGAATATGAGCATTGCGAAAGCGATGAATGGGAGAATTTAACCGTCAGAAGCGTTCTCACCATGCAGAGCAACAAGGAATTTACATTTCTTCAGGATATGACAGGCAATTATGCAGAGATGTTCATGAAAGCTCCGTTCAGAAAAGAAAAAGGGTTTTTATACAGTAATAACGATGCGCATATGGTTGCCGCGATTGTTGCGAAAACGGCAGGCATGAACCTTGTTGATTTCCTTACGCCCCGGCTTTTCGAACCCCTCGGAATAGCCTCTCCTGCATGGGAAACCAACTCAATCGGCGAATGTATCGGCGGTACGGGTGCGTATCTCACTCTGTGCGACCTTGTTAAAATCTGCCGTTGCTATGCCGACGGCGGTGTGTATAACGGAAAACAAATCATTCCCGAGTGGTGGACGAAAGAGGCTACCAAAAGACAGGTTGAACTCTGCGGCAGAGAAGACGAAGACGGCTACGGCTATCTTTTCTGGATTCACGGCGATATTTTCAGCATGAACGGTATGTTCGGTCAGCAGATTTCATATATTCCAAAGTTTGATGCTGTTATCGGAAGCATGAACAGCGTTGTGGGCGACAGTATACATAACAAGCTTCTCAAAACCTTCCTTCCGCTTGCATTTGAAGAGGAGTCAACTGCTGAATCCGATAAAATGCTTCAGGATTATCTCGAAAACAGAGGCGAAAAAATTCCCGACTGCGGTCCGCTTCCCCCGATTCCGACAGGAAAAACATATTATATGACGAGCGCATCGGATGCACTTGCAAAGTTTATGTTCCCTGCAAGCCTGATTCCCCGTTCGCTCACATCAAGCTTTGCAAAAAGACCGAAGAAAAATCTCGACTGCGTATCATTTGAACTTGATGAAAATGCGCTTCATATAAGCTGGTTTGAGGAAGAGGACAAGGTTGTTATTGACTGCGGACTTGACGGAAATCCCCGCATTACCCATTGCTCGATAAAGGGATATCCATACACGGTATGGGCATTTGCATATGCGAGAAAAAATGTTGTTCATGCCGTTGTTAAACCCATAAACACCCTTGCAACCCAAAGAATTTCATTTGAGTTTTCGGGTGACACGATGAAAATGACAATGAAGGGTACGCCCGATTTCAAGGAATTCATCGCTAAAAATGCAGGACAGAGTGAATTCTACAGAAAAGTGAGCGGAAAACTGACATTCATTTCAAAGGGTCTTGATTTTGCTCTTTCAACCGTTGAAATGCCCATGAAATTTAAAACGAGGTAAAAATATGAACAAGTGGAATTTTTATACTTCAAACGAAATAAAACCCCTCGGCTGGCTGAAAAAACAGCTTGAAATTCAGGCGGAGGGTCTTAGCGGAAATCTCGACAAAATTTGGAACGACGTAAAAAACAGCGCATGGATCGGCGGAGATAAAGAGGGCTGGGAAAGAGTGCCATATTGGCTCGACGGCTTCATTCCTCTTGCCTATCTTCTTGAAAACGAGGATATGATTTCGAGAGCAAAGAAATATATTGATGCAATTATTTCTTATCAGAAGCCTGACGGATGGATTTGTCCCTGCAAGGACGAGGACAGAAACAAATATGATACATGGGCGGTTCAGCTTATAACAAAAACGCTGACAGTCTATTATCAATGTTCAAACGACGAAAGAATTCCCGATGTAATATACAGAACACTTAAAAATTATTATGATTTGCTCAAAAACGGCGAAATAAAGCTTTTTGACTGGGGAAATGCAAGATGGTTTGAGTGCTTCGTTGCGATAAACTTCCTTTATGAAAGAGGCGGCGAGGAATGGCTCAAAGACCTTGCAAAAATCCTTAAGGAGCAGGGCATGGACTATAACGAGGCAATTCCTTTGTGGAAAAGACCTCTCAACCGCTGGAGATTCGATACCCATATCGTTAACATCGGTATGATGCTCAAGAGTGAGGCGGTCTCCTGCGGTATTCTCGGTGATAAGTATACGGACAATGCCGAAAAGCTCCATGAAATTCTCAAAGAATATAACGGCACACCCGTCGGTCTTTTCACGGGTGACGAATGTCTTTCAGGCTTAAGTCCGATTCAGGGCACGGAGCTTTGCGCCGTTGCGGAACAGATGTATTCCTATGAAATCCTCTATGCCTTCACTGGCGATAAAAAATGGGCGGAAAGGCTTGAGGTTCTTGCCTTCAATGCACTTCCCGCAACGATAAGCGACGATATGTGGACTCATCAGTATGACCAAATGAGCAACCAGATTGCCTGCATCAAATTCCCCGGCAAGCCGATTTTCAGAACCAACTGGCAGGAATCCCACCTTTTCGGTCTTGAACCGAATTACGGCTGCTGTACTGCAAACTTCAATCAGGCGTGGCCAAAGTTTGCGCTTTCCGTTTTTATGCACGACGGCGATACGGTTATCAATGCCGTTCCTGTTCCGTCCGAGCTAAAAACAGAGGATAAATATATCTGCATTGAAACTGAATATCCGTTCAAAAACAGCTTTAAATATACCGTAAAAGCAGAAAAAGGGTTTACATTCAAAATCCGTATTCCGTCATTTGCCGACAATCTTACCGTCAACGGTGAAAATGCAAGCGGAGATATGATTTCGTTTGATATCGGTGCAGGCGAAGAAAAGGAAATCGTTATCGGCTTTGATACGGTTCCTTATTTTGAAAAGCGACCCTATGAGCTTAACACCGTGAAATGCGGTTCGCTTGTTTTCTCCGTACCCGTTAAGTTTAAAAAGAATATGCTTGAATACGAACGTGACGGCGTTGAAAGAAAATTTCCCTATTGCGACTATGAGCTTATTCCTGTTTCGGACTGGAACTATGCTTATTGTTCGGACAGCCTTGAAATTTATCGTGATGAATTGAGTGAAATTCCGTTTTCATCGGAAAAACCGCCTGTTACGGTTAAAGCAACCGTCAAGAAAATTGATTGGGGTTATGAGGACGGCTATGATACCGTCTGCGCAAAAATCCCCGAATCGAGAGAACCGATAAGCGAGGCAGAAGAAATTCTTCTCTACCCCTACGGTTGTGCAAAGCTCCGCATGACGGAAATACCGATTATATAAAAATGCCCCGAAGTTATTACTTCGGGGTTTGGTTTTTATTCTTCGATAGCTTCAATGAGCTTATCAATTGCCATTTCAAGCAGACAGAAGGGGATATTGAGCGGTGGAAGAAGGCGTACCTTCGTTTTTGCGCTCAGAACAAGAACACCCTTTTCCATTGCCGAAGCGATAACAGCCTTTGCGGGTTTATCACATTCAATGCCGAGCATAAGACCTTTACCTGTAACACTCTTAACATTTTTGCACTGCGAAAGTCTGGAAATAATGTATTCGCTCTTTTCATTGACTTCGTCAAGCAGTTCGTCGGTTATTCTTGAAAGAATACTGATTGCGCCTGCACAGCAGATGGGATTTCCGCCGAAGGTTGAACCGTGTGAACCTGCGGTGAGAACATCCTGAACCTTTTCGCCGAGCAATGTGCAGCCGAGAGGAAGACCGCCCGCAAGACCTTTTGCGGTTGAAACGATATCGGGAGTGATGCCATAGTTCATGTAGCCGTAAAGCTTACCGGTTCTTCCGTTACCCGTCTGAACCTCGTCGATGATAACGAGCATATTCTTTTCTTTTGCAATTTCGCAAACACCCTTGACGAATTCCTCGGTCAGAGGAAGAACACCGCCTTCGCCCTGAATGGTTTCCATCATGATTGCGGCGCAGTTGTTGTTTTCGGCAAGCTCTCTGACAGAATCGAGATTGTTGGCTTCCGCATAAACAAAGCCCTCTGTGAAGGGTCCGAAATCGGTGTGGAAATTATCCTGGCCCGTTGCCGCAAGAGTTGTTATTGTTCTTCCGTGGAAGCTGTTTTTGAGAGTGATTATTGTTGAATTGCCTTCGCCCTTATTCTTGAGTGCCCAGAGTCTTGCCGTTTTGATTGCACATTCATTTGCTTCCGCACCCGAGTTCGAGAAGAAAACCTTCTTCATTCCCGTTCTTTCGCAGAGCATTTCAGCCAAATCCGCACAAGGCTTTGTATAATAGAGATTTGAAGTGTGACCGAGAAGCGAAGCCTGAACGGTTATTGCCTCAAGCCATTCATCGTCTGCTGCGCCGAAGGTGTTGACGGCGATACCGCTTCCGAGGTCGATATATTCTTTTTCGTTGTTGTCATAGAGCAATGCGCCGTTGCCCTCGCAAAGCTCGAGAGGAAAACGTGCGTATGTTCCAGCAACATACTGTTTATCTTTTTCAAAAATTGACATATGTTTCACCTTAACTCTGAACAAACATTGTGCCCAGACCTTCATCGGTAAGAATTTCGATGAGAAGTGAATGAGGCACTCTGCCGTCGATGATAAATACTTTTTTAACTCCTCTGCGGATTGCTTCACGGCAACATTCAATCTTTGGAATCATGCCGCCCGAGATAATTCCGTCGTTTATGAGTTCAGGGATTTCGCTTACGGAAACCTTGGAAATGAGGGATGACGGGTCGTTTATATCACGGAGAAGACCTGCGATATCTGTCATGGAAATAAAGCTTTCCGCACCGAGAATACCTGCAATTTTTGCGGCGGCTGTGTCGGCGTTGATGTTGTAAACATTGCCGTCATTGTCGCAGCCCGTTGTTGAAATAACGGGAACATAGCCCATGTTAAGCAAATCCATGATGGGTTCGGGATTGATATCGGTGATTTCCCCGACAAAACCGAGTCTTTCGTCCTTCACCTCGGCGGTGATGAGGTGGTTATCCGCACCGCAAAGACCGATTGCCTTGCAGCCGAGTCTGCCGAGGAGAGCAACAAGGCTCTTGTTCACCTTGCCTGCAAGCACCATCTGAACAACATCCGCGGTTTCCTTGTCGGTAACACGAAGACCGTCAACGAATTCGCTCTTTTTGCCGATTTTTCCGAGCATATCGGTGATTTCGGGGCCGCCGCCGTGAACGAGAACAACCTTGATGCCGATTTGCGAAAGCAGAGCGATGTCGCCCATAACGGCATCCTTGAGTTCTTCGTTAATCATAGCATTGCCGCCGTATTTGATAACAACAATCTTGTTTGAATATTTCTGTATGTAGGGAAGTGCCTCAACAAGCACCTGACCTCTCATTGCGTTTGAAAGTTCCATTTTTATTACCTCTTAAGTTCTGTAGTCGCCGTTTATTTTAACATAATCATATGTAAGGTCGCAGCCCCATGCGGTTGCCGAAGCATCTCCGCTGTGAAGTTCGATAAGCACCTGAATTTCTTTTTCGGTGAGAACTTCTTTTGCGATTTCTTCCGAGAAATCAATGCCTGCACCGTTTTTACAGACTTCAACTTTTCCCGCAGCCGACTTGAACGCAACGTCAACCTTGTTGACATCAACATCCGCACCGCTGTAACCGATAGCGCAGAGAACTCTGCCCCAGTTTGCGTCTGCACCGAACATTGCAGCCTTGAAAAGCGATGAGCAGATAACCGATTTTGAAACGGTGACTGCAGTTTCCTTGGAGTTTGCGCCCGTTACGACACATTCGAGAAGCTTTGTTGCACCCTCGCCGTCGCCTGCAATCATGCGGCAAAGATGAGTTGTGACCGCATTGAGTGCCTTGCAGAATTCGTCAAATTCCGCACCCTCCGAGGTGATTTCTTCGTTTCCTGCCATGCCGTTTGCCATAACGGAAACCATATCGTTTGTTGAAGTGTCGCCGTCAACGCTTACCATGTTGAACGAATCCTTGACATCCTCGCTGAGTGCCTTCTGAAGCATTTTGCTTGAAATTGCGCAGTCGGTGGTTACGAAAACGAGCATTGTTGCCATATTGGGATGAATCATGCCCGAACCTTTTGCGATACCGCCGATTTTACATTCAACACCGCCGATATCAAATGAATAAGAAACGATTTTTTCGACTGTATCGGTTGTCATGATAGCCGCCGCTGCATCGCCGCTTTCAGCCTTGAGTTCTTTTACGAGTGAGGGAATACCGTTTGCAATGGGAGTGATATCAAGTGTCTGACCGATAACGCCTGTTGATGCAACGATGATGTCATTTGCGGAAATACCGAGTTCTTTTGAAATAAGAGAGCACATTTCTTCCGCAATCTCGATGCCGTTTGCATTGCAGGTGTTTGCGTTTCCGCTGTTGCAGATAACTGCCTGAGCATAGCCGTCGTCAACATTGTTCTTTGTGACTGTTATGGGGGCACCCTTAACGAGGTTTGTTGTGTAAACACAAGCTGCATTTGCCTTTTTCTCGCTGAAAATAAGAGCGAGGTCTTTTTTTGTTTTATTCTTTCTTATACCGCAGTGAACACCGCTTGCGGTAAAGCCTTTTGCGGCGCAGATGCCGCCCGAGATTTGTTTCATTTTTATGTATCCTTTCATCAGAGGGACAAACCCGTCTTCGGGTCAATTCCCATGAGTATGTTCATACATTCGATTGCCGCACCCGAAGCACCTTTGCCGAGGTTATCGTAGCGTGCAAGCAGCAAAATTCTTTCTTCGTTGCCCTGAACAAAAATCTCCATTCCGTCATTACCGCTCATTGCTTCGGCGCAGAACATAGCATCCTCGCCGAGATTTTCGGTGTATTTAACGAAATCCGAATTATATGAAGCCTTGTAAACATCTATTATATCATGAATACCCTTGCCATTGCAAAGGTTTTTTGCAAAAATAGGAACAGAAACTGCCATTCCGCTGTAAAAATCCGCAACAATGGGGCTGAACATGGGTGCATTTTCAATTCCCGTTATTGCTTTCATCTCTTTGAGATGCTTATGTTCCTGGGTCAGACCGTACTGACGGGGAGAATTGAGGAAAGCTTCTCTTGTGCCGTTTTCATACTGTGCAATCATTTTCTTTCCGCCACCGCTGTAGCCTGTTACGGATGTGCATGTGAGGAGTGCATCGGCGGGAAAAATACCTGCCTCAACAAGGGGATAAACAAGTGCGATAAATCCGCTTGCATGGCAGCCGGGCACGGCAACACGCTTTGAATTCTTGATTTTTTCAAGGTGTGCGGGAGAAAGCTCGGGGAAACCGTATGCCCAGTCGGGGAGAGTGCGGTGGGCGGTTGAAGCGTCGATAACCTTGACATCGGGGTTTTCGATAAGTGAAACCGCTTCTCTTGCCGCTGCATCGGGAAGGCAGAGAAAGGCGATGTCGCATGAATTGAGAGCCTCTTTTCTTGCCTCGGTATCCTTTCTCTTTTCTTCGCTCAGTACAATGAGTTCAATATCCTCACGGGTTGATATGCGTTGGAAAATGCGTAAACCCGTTGTTCCTTCTTTGCCGTCTATAAAAATCTTAGTCTTTTTCATTTTATTATACCTCTGGAAATAATATATGCATAATTATACGTAAATAACTGCATAAAGTCAAGCTGATTTTGCATATTATATATTATTTGTGAATATTATGCAATAATCAGCTGCGTGTTGATGCTGTTTGTGCAAAATGATAAATCATACAATGATTTTCTTCTTTGCAACTATCTCGTTTTCAAGAGTTTCACCGTCAAAATAGCTTTTGATGTTGCCAAGAGTGATTTCTGCAATTCTCTTTAAAGCTTCATGTGTAAGGAACGCTTGGTGTGAGGTTACAAGGACATTCGGCATCATTATGAGGCGTGAAAGTACATCGTCCTTCAGTATGCTTTCGGAGAAATCCTCGTAGAAAAATTCGCTTTCTTCCTCGTAAACATCAAGACCTGCACCGCCGATTTTGCCGCTTTTGATTCCATTGATGAGTGATTCGGTGTCGATGAGTGCGCCTCTTGAGGTGTTGAGAATAAACACTTTTTCCTTCATCATTTTTATGGAATAATCGTTTATCATATGATAGGTTTCGCTTGTGAGAGGGCAATGGAGCGAAATTACGTCGGCACGCCGGAAAAGCTCTTCAAGCGGCACATATTCAAGATATCCCTGAGAGGGGAAAGGGTCATAGGCGATAACATTCATGCCGATGCCCCTGCATATTTCAATGAATGACATGCCGATTTTGCCCGTACCTATCGCACCGAGGGTTTTGCCGTGCAAATCGAATCCGACAAAGCCGTTAAGACTGAAATTGAAATCTCTTGTGCGGATATACGCCTTGTGAGTTTTTCTGACAAGGGTAAGAAGCAGGGCGAGAGTATGCTCTGCAACCGCATGGGGAGAATATTCGGGCACACGCACAACGGTCATAATATCCTTTGCGGCATGGAGGTCAACGTTGTTGTAGCCTGCACAGCGCATGGCAATAATCTCAACGCCGTTTTCTTTGAGAACATCAATTGTTTCCTTGCACACATCGTCATTGACAAATGCAACAACCGCCTTGAACCCCTT
Organism: Acutalibacteraceae bacterium; assembly: GCA_045531035.1. Lineage (GTDB taxonomy): Bacteria > Bacillota > Clostridia > Oscillospirales > Acutalibacteraceae > CAG-177. The sequence continues at coordinate 23,571 of JAZSDF010000042.1, forward strand.
TGCCATAACGGCTGTACGGGGACTGAGCTTTGATTCAAAGTATTCGATATCGATGTTGTATTCTTCTTTTAAAGCATCAAAATAAATTTTGTCATAGGGTTTTGTGTCAAAAAATGCAACTTTTATCATATTATCATCCTCTTCAGATATAGTGACATAAATATATCCTTTCGGGAATAGTTTACCCCCGAAAGGATTGTTTATTATTTAAGCTTGTGAATAAAGAGACCGCTGAGGAGTTTCGGCTCAAACCATGTTGATTTCGGAGGCATAATCTGACCAGCATCGGCAATATCCATAAGCTCTTTGAGGGTTGTGGGATACATTGAAAATGCAAGGCACATATCTTCATTTGCTCTGCGTTCAAGCTCGCCGAGACCTCTTATTCCGCCGACAAAATCGATGCGTTTATCAGTTCTGGGGTCGTCGATTCCGAGGATGGGAGAGATGAGATTGCTCTGGAGAATGGAAACGTCAAGTGCATCAACGGGGTCTGCGGCATTGAATGTGCCTTCCTTTGCGGTGAGCTTATACCATTTTCCGCCAAGGAGCATGCCGAAGGTGTGAGCCGTTTCGGGTTTATATGCTTTGTCACCGATAAGCTGGGCGGTGAATTTGTCGCTGATTTTTTCGATAAATTCTGCTTCTGTGTTGCCGTTTAAATCTTTCATAACACGGTTGTAGTCCATGATTTCAAGCTCGTCGCAGTCGAAAAGCACGGCGAGAAAGAAGTTGAATTCTTCGTTGCCGTCATAATCGGGATACTGTTCTCTGCGCTTAAGACCGACCTTGACTGCGGAAGCGGCTCTGTGATGGCCGTCGGCAATATAAAGGTAATCTACATCGGCAAAAAGCTTTGCGATTTTTTCGTTGGTTTCGGGGCAGTCGATAACCCACACGGTGTTTGCAATGCCGTCATCGGTCACGAAATCATAAACGGGAGCATGGTTTTCTTTCCAATCGGAAACGGTTTTTGCGATTTCGGTCTGCGGACGGTAGGTGAGGAAAATCGGACCTGTGTTAGCGTCGCAGTAGTCAACATGATTGATTCTGTCAGCTTCTTTGTCCGCTCTTGTGAGTTCGTGTTTTTTGATAACGGAATTGATATAGTCGTCAATCGAAACACAGCCGACAAGACCCGTCTGACTTCTGCCGTTCATAATCTGACGGTAAATATAGAATTTTGCTTCTTCATCCTGCTTGCAGATACCGTCGGAAACAAGCTTATCAAGATTTTCTCTTGCCTTGAGATAAACTGCTTCTGAATAAAGGTCTGTGCCCTCGGGCAAATCTATTTCAGCTTTGTCAACATGAAGAAAAGAATAAGGGTTCCCCTTTACCATTTCTGCGGCTTCCTTGCTGTTCATAACGTCATAGGGAAGTGCCGCAACCTTATCTGCATATTGGGGAACGGGTCTTATTGCTTTAAAAGGTCTGAAAACTGCCATATATATCACCTGTAATTCATTTTTATATATATTACATTAATATGAATTGTTTGTCAATTTATTGTGAGAATATTGATTTTTATTTTATTAAATAGTATAATGCAGATGTAATTTTTATAATAGGAGGAAATCATTATGTATTGTTCAAAATGCGGCAAGCAGCTTCCTGACGGCACAGTCAATTGCCCCGACTGCGACCCCATAATCGTTAATCCTCAGCCTCAGACTCAGGCTCAGCCTCAGAAGGAATCCTTCTTCAAACCCGCAGGCAAGGGTTCAAAGAGCTATGCGGCACTTTTTACAGCTCTTCTCGTTTTCCCCGCAACAATCTGCACCGCAATCGACCTTGCTTTTGACAGATATGACTATTGGTTCGGCTATGTTGTAGGCGCACTTATCGTTACATGGGTGCTTGCTGTTCTTCCCGTTCTCAGAATAACACCGCCGCTCGTTACCGCATTTATCTGCTTCGGCGCAATAGTCAGCTATACGATGTTTATTGTTTACAAAACGGGACATTTTATGTGGCTTTCAAAGTTCATCCTTCCGATGTTTATTCTGACTGCCGCGTTCATTGCAATTGATGTTTCGCTTATCGGTTCAAAGAGAATCAAAGGCTTACATACCCTTTCGCTTCTTTCGCTTGAAGGTGCACTTTATCTCGTCTGCCTTGAAGCAACGCTTGACAACTGGATGCACGGTGTTGTAGACCTCAAATGGTCGCTCATTCTTGCATGCGGATTCATTTCCGTTGTTGCTGTTCTCGAGGCATTCAGCTATATCGGAAGAATCAACAAGAAATAATCGGAGGAAATCCAAATGAAAATGTCGTTCCGTTGGTACGGAGAATCAGACCCCGTTTCACTTCAGTATATCCGCCAGATTCCCAACATGAAAAGCATCGTAAGTGCGGTTTATGATGTTAAACCCGGCGAAGTCTGGCCCGAAGAGAGCCTTGCAAAAATGAAAAAGCAGTGCGACGATAACGGCCTTGTTTTTGATGTTGTTGAATCAATTCCCGTGCATGAGGATATTAAACTCGGCAGGGGAGAGGTTGATAAACTCATTGATGTTTACTGTGAAAATATCCGCCGCTGTGCAAAATACGGCGTTAAGTGTGTAACCTATAACTTTATGCCCGTTTTTGACTGGACACGCACTCAGCTTGACAAAGAAGCTCCCGACGGCTCAACAAGTCTTGTTATGTACTGGGAGCAGATGAAGGGTCTTGATCCTCTTAAGGATGATATCCATCTTCCCGGCTGGGATTCGAGCTATACTCAGGACGAAGTAAGAGAGCTTATTTCGGCTTACGGTGAAATCGGTGCGGAAGGTCTTTGGGCAAATCTTGAGAAATTTCTCAAGAAGGTTATCCCCGTTGCTGAGGAGTGCGGAGTGAGAATGGCAATTCATCCCGACGATCCCCCGTATCCCATTTTCGGACTTCCCAGAATCATCACAAACGAAGAAAATCTCGACAGATTTCTCGCTATCGTTGACAGTCCCGCCAACAGCCTCTGCCTTTGCACGGGTTCGCTCGGCTGTGCATCGTCAAACGATGTTGTTGCCATGGTGCGCAAATACAGCGCAATGGACAGAATCGCATTTATGCACATGAGAAATATTCTCATCATGCCCGACGGAAGCTTTGAAGAAAGCGGACATCTTTCCGACTGCGGCAGCCTTGATATGTATGATATAACAAAGGCACTTGTTGAAACGGGCTTTGACGGTTATGTAAGACCCGACCACGGCAGAATGATCTGGGGCGAAACAGGTAAACCCGGCTACGGGCTCTATGACCGTGCCCTCGGTGCGGCTTATATCAACGGACTTTTCGAAGCTTGTGAGAAAGCAGTTAAATAAAGGAGAAAACCATGAATCCCATTTCAGAAAAAATAATGTCAATCGGCGTTGTGCCGGTTATCAAACTTAACAATCCCGAGAGAGATGCGGTTAATCTTGCAAAGGCTCTCGTTGAAGGCGGTGTGCCCGTTGCGGAGGTAACCTTCCGTGCTGCAGGTGCCGCAAAGGCTATAAAGCTCATGAGCGATAACGTGCCCGAAATGCTTGTCGGTGCAGGTACCGTGCTTGAAACCTCGCAGGTTGACGAAGCAATCGAAGCCGGCGCAAAGTTTATCGTAACTCCCGGCCTTGACGAGGAAATCGTTAAGTACTGTCAGAATAAAAACATTCCCATCTATGCGGGATGCACAACTCCCACAGATTACCACACAGCATACAGACTGGGTCTTGATGTGCTTAAATTCTTCCCCGCAGAGCAGAGCGGCGGTCTTTCAAAAATCAAGGCTATGAGTGCTCCGTTCCCCATGTTCAAGGTTATGCCCACGGGCGGAATTTCGCTTAAGAATCTCGGCGAATATCTTTCATGTCCCGTTATTGCGGCTTGCGGCGGCTCATATATGGTCACCGCAGACCTCATCGATAATCAGAAATGGGATGAAATCATCGAACTTTGCAAGAAGTCGGTTGAAATCGTTAAGGAGGCAAGAGGATAATGGCAAAAGTTGTAACCTTCGGCGAAATCATGCTTCGCCTTGCCCCCAACGGATATTACCGTTTCTTCCAGGATGATCAGATGCAGGCAACCTTCGGCGGCGGCGAAGCCAACGTTTCCGTTTCGCTTGCAAATTACGGCATTGAGTCCGTTTATGTAACAAAGCTCCCCACTCACGCAATCGGTCAGGCTGCTGTCAATTCGCTCCGTTACTTCGGTGTTGACACAAGCAAAATCGTAAGAGGCGGTGACAGAGTAGGTATTTATTTCCTCGAAAAGGGTGCTTCGCAGAGAGGAAGCGTGTGCATCTATGACAGAGCACATTCCGCAATTCAGGAAGCAGACCCCTCGGATTTTGACTGGGACAGCATTTTTGAAGGTGCAGACTGGTTCCATTTTACGGGTATCACTCCCGCACTCGGCGCAAATCTTGTTGAAATCTGCAAGCAGGCTTGTCTTGCCGCAAAGGCAAAGGGCGTTAAAATCTCCTGCGACCTCAACTACAGAGGCAAGCTCTGGACAAGAGCTGAAGCAAGAGAGGCAATGACCGAGCTTTGTAAATATGTCGATGTCTGCATTTCCAACGAAGAGGATGCAAAGGATGTTTTCGGAATCGAAGCGGAAAACACCGACATCTACGGCGGAAAGCTCAATAAAGAGGGCTACAAATCCGTTGCAAAGCAGCTTGCCGACAAGTTCGGTTTTGAAAAGGTTGCAATTACTCTGCGCTCTTCGATTTCCGCAAACGACAATGACTGGGCTGGTATGCTCTATGACGGCGAAAACTATTGCTTCTCCAAGGAATACCACCTTCATATCGTTGACAGAGTAGGCGGAGGCGACAGCTTCGGCGGCGGTCTTATCTATGCTCTTCTTTCGGGCAAGGATACACAGAGTGCTATTGAATTTGCGGTTGCGGCATCGGCACTCAAACATTCAATCGAAGGCGACTTCAACAGAATCGGTGTTGCCGAAGTTGAAAAGCTCGCGGGCGGCGACGGCTCGGGTCGAGTTCAGAGATAAAAAATTACAGGGACTGAATTTTCAGTCCCTGTTTTTGTTTGTTCAATTAATCAAGGAAATCCTTAAGACGCTTGCTTCTGCTGGGGTGACGAAGCTTGCGCAGTGCCTTTGCCTCAATCTGACGGATTCTTTCACGGGTAACACCGAATTCGCTGCCCACTTCTTCAAGAGTGTGGGGATGTCCGTCCTCAAGACCAAAACGCAGAGCAAGGACCTTTGCTTCTCTCGGAGTGAGAGTTTTGAGAACTTCATTAAGCTGTTCCTTAAGAAGGAGCATTGAAGCTGCATCTGCCGGTGCGGGAGCATCGTCATCGGGAATGAAGTCACCGAGATGGCTGTCTTCCTCTTCGCCGATGGGGGTTTCAAGGGAAACGGGTTCCTGAGCAACACGCATGATTTCACGGACCTTCTCAACGGGCATATCGAGTTCCTGAGCAATTTCTTCTGCCGAGGGGTCTCTGCCGTTCTTGTGGAGAAGCTGGCTGTTTGTTTTCTTAACCTTGTTAATGGTTTCAACCATATGAACGGGAATAGGGATTGTTCTTGCCTGGTGGGCAATGGCTCTTGTAATGGCCTGTCTTATCCACCATGTTGCATAGGTTGAGAACTTGAAGCCCTTTGTATAGTCGAACTTGTCAACAGCCTTGATAAGACCGAGGTTGCCTTCCTGAATGAGGTCAAGGAACTGCATGCCTCTGCCCACATAACGCTTTGCAATACTTACAACAAGACGAAGGTTTGCTTCTGCAAGACGCTGCTTTGCGTGCTGGTCATCGTCGGAAATTCTGATAGCGAGCTCGATTTCTTCTTCGGGAGTGAGAAGGGGAACTCTGCCGATTTCCTTAAGGTAAACTTTAACGGGGTCGTCAACAGTCATGCCCTTGTCGTCTCCGCCGCCGATATCAAGGGACTTGGGAAGGTCAACATCAAAGTTTTCGATTGCCGCACTCGAAAGGTCGTCAACAATTTCGATATTGTTAGCTTCAAGTGTTTCATAAAGCTTATCGAGTTCTTCAATGTCGAGGTCCATTTCGATGATTACGGAGTCGATTTCCTGAGTTGTCAGCTTGCCTGCTGCCTTACCTCTTTCTACCAACGCCTTGAACGGTGCTTTTAATTCTTTTACTTCCATACAATCACATCCTGTAAATTATTTTTTACTTAAACAGCTTTAAAAATTCTTCGTCACTCAAAGAACCTGCGTCAGTCACCTTTGTTGAAGCGGAATGATTCTTGAGAACGGCAATGCAGTCCTCACATTCACGAAGGGTGTTGCTCAGATTCGGGGCGATTAGCGATATTCTTGTTACCGAGTCCATCTCTTCAGGCGTGAAGTCGGCGGAAAACATACTTAAACCGAGTTCAACTCCGCTTTCAAGACCTTTTATAAGACATTCGAAAACTCTGCGGTTGAATGTGGTAACAAAATCATCGGGAGAAATTTTTTCTTTGAGTTTATTATAAAAATCGGGGTTTCGCAAAAATGAGGCAATGAGTGTTTCCTCCGCTTTTGCTGCTCCGAGATTTTTCGCTCTTTCGGGATTGTTTTTATCCTCGTTGCTTTTGAGAAGCATTTCTGCGGTTTCGGTGCGCTTTTTTGCTTCGTCCATTCGCCGCTGTCTTGCTGAAGCTGTTTTGAGCTGAGCTTTTATGCTTTCAACGCTTACTCCGAGTTCATTCGAAAGACGGGTTGCATAAATATCCTGCTCAATGCTTCCGCAGGTTGCAAGCACCTGAGTTGCCGCCATAAGAAAACGGAGCTTTCCGTCATCGGTTGCAAGGTTGTATTTGTTTCTTTCCTCAAGAAGCTTGTATTCTGTTTTGTTTGATGCTTCTTTGAGAAGGTCGGCAAATCTTTCTCTGCCGTGTTTTCTTATGATTTCATCGGCGTCCTTGCCGCCCGACATGCTTACAACTCTCAATTTAAGTCCCGTTTTTCCGAGCACTCCGAGAGCTCTTGCCGTTGCGGTTTTTCCCGCCTCGTCGTTATCGTAGCAGATGATGATTTCCTCTGCATATCGGGAGAGCAGATTTGCCTGTTCACTTGTAAATGCCGTTCCCAGACAGGCGATTGCATTGGTGAAGCCCGCTTGATGAAGTGCTATAACGTCCATATATCCTTCAACAAGGATAAACTTGTTATCGTTGTTGTTTTTGGCAAGGTTCATGGCGAAAACGCCGTTGCTCTTTTTATAAACCAAAGTGTCCGAGGTGTTTATGTATTTCGGTTTTGAGTCGTCCATGACTCTGCCGCCGAAAGCAATAACGTTGCCGCGAAGGTCGATTATCGGGAACATAACACGGTTGCGGAAGTTATCATAGTAGTTTGCTCTTCCGTTTTTGTCGGAACGCCTTGCCAGATTTGCAAGCACAAGCTCATGCTCGGTGAAGCCCATGGATTTGAGATGGTTTATCAGTTCACGCCAGTCGTTGGGCGCATAACCGAGACCGAAACGGCGGATGGTGTTTATCGAAAGACCTCTTTTGAGGAAATAATCGAGAGCATCTTTGTTTTTCGGGTCCATAAGGCAGGTATGATAAAATCTTGCCGCCTCACGGTTAGCTTCAAGCAGACGTTTTCTCTGCTTTGCAAGAGTGTCGTCATAGCCGTCCTCGGGCATTGACATTCCCGCCATCTGGGCTACCGCCTTGACCGCTTCGATATAGTCAAGGTTGTCCATGCGCCTTACAAAGCTTATAACATCTCCGCCCGCACCGCAGCCGAAACAGTAGAATGAACGGCTTTCGGGATAGACGGTGAACGAAGGAGTTTTTTCGTTGTGAAACGGGCAAAGACCGACGAGATTTTTGCCTCTGCGTTTAAGACTGATATGCGAAGAAATAACCTGCTCAATATCGATTTTATCCTGAAGTTCCTGAATGAACCGCTCGCTTATTCTCATCTGCCCGTCACTCCTTTCATTTCTTTTTGATTATCAAAACTACAACTGCAGCAATGCCCATCACAAGCACTCCGCATACCGCACCGATAACGATTTTCGGCGTTGAAGAGATTTTTTCTTCAATAACCTGGGTTGCGGATTGCTGAATTACCGAATGATAATTTTCCGTTATTTCAACACTTAAAAACGTTACCGCAAAGGTGGTTGTTTCAGACACGGGAAGTGTGGTCTGCGTTGTTGAAGTCACCGCTGTTGTCGTAACCGTTGTTGAAGGCTTTGTTGTTGTAACCTTCGTTGTTGTAACGGGTTTTGTGGTGGTAGGCTTTGTTGTGGTCGGTTTAGTTGTAGTAGTTGTCGGTTTGGTGGTTGTTGTGGTTGGTCTGGTCGTGGTGGTCGTCGGTTTTTGAGTTGTTGTAACTGTTGTGATTACGGTTGTTTTCTCCGTGGTTGTTTCCGTGGGCTTTGATGAACCTTTTAAAACGGGATCGGGTTTTTCACCCGTGCTGACGGGTGTATAAAGCTTATAAGAATCCGAAGGATAGTTCAGTTTTCTTTCAACACCCGCCTTGCTGCCGTTAACAACATTCTGTTCAAACAGAACAAGGTGGTCGCCGTTGTTATATTTTACTATTGCCCAGTGGTCGGAAGTGCCCCGCATTGCCGCACTGACATAAACAACATCGCCCGGCTTGGGATTTGAGGGGGTAACGAATTTATATCCCTCGGAGTTCATTTCTATTCCTGAGGTGCCTGCGGAAACATCAAGACCGTAAGCCTCTTTATAAAAACGGATTACAAGCTCGTTGCAGTAGAGAGTAGGTCCGCCTTCGTTGTAAAGCGCCTTTACACCGTGGAAGGTGTCGGCAACAAAATTTTTGCCCTCAATTTCAACATATGTTCCCGAGCTGATATCATCATACCAGTCGGCAAACGCATCGGGTACTGCTCCGCTTACAAAAAGCAGAACAGCACAAAGCACGGCTATTGCCGTTTTCTTAATATTCATTTTCTCTTTTCACTCAATTTTTCTTAAGGATTAAAGGAACGCGTCGTTGATTTCGCTCCATGCCTTCGGGATATAAAGCTCGTTGAATATCCTTACGGCGTATCTGTCCGTCATTCCCGCAATGAAATCGCAGGCGGCGATGCCCATACCGTCTTTTTCTGCAATTTCAAGGAACTGAGGCGGAAGATTTTCTTCTTTTTTGGCAAAATGGAAATAGAGCTTCTGGATAAGGTCCATTGCCTTCTTTTCTTCGCTCTTGCAGGCAGGATTTGTGTAAACCTTTGCAAACATGAAGCTGTGAAGCTCGTCAAATGCCTGCTGAATACCCGTTTCCATGCGGATATCGTCGTTGCTGTTTTCGATACAGCTTAAAACAAGAGTGTTTATTCTTGCACTTTTTGATGTGCCGAGTTCGTGACGGATTGCAAGAGGAATATCGTCCTCGCACATTATTCCCGCTATGGTTGCATCGTCGATATCGTGATTTATGTAGGCGATTTTATCGGCAAGACGCACTATTCTGCCTTCAAGCGTTGCTGCCTGTTCACCGTTAGTGTGTCTTTCGATACCGTTACGCACTTCATAGGTGAGGTTGAGACCCTTGCCGTCTTTCTCAAGCACATCAACAACACGTAGGCTCTGTGCATAATGTTTGAAGCCTGTGGGACAAACGGCATTGAGCGCTCTTTCGCCTGCATGACCGAAGGGGGTGTGACCCAAATCGTGTCCGAGAGCAATCGCTTCGGTAAGGTCGCAGTTGAGCATGAGTGCGCCCGCAATCGTTCTTGCAATCTGCGAAACCTCGAGGGTATGAGTAAGGCGTGTGCGGTAGTAATCGCCTTCGGGGGAGAGGAAAACCTGAGTTTTGTGCTTAAGGCGGCGGAACGAACTGCAATGGATTATTCTGTCACGGTCACGCTGAAAAGCTGTTCTGACGGGACATTCTTCCTCGGGACGCAGTCTGCCCTTGCTTTCGCTTGCAAGTGCCGCATATTGAGACAATGTTTGTTTTTCTCTTTCACAAGCTGCTTCTCTGATGGTTTTCATCTTTTTTCACCCCTTCATATACTTATACGCAATAAATCCGTTTATTCCTACAAGAAATTTATGAACATTTTGTTAACAAATTCAAAAGAGGCCGGATTTGCCGACCTCTTAAAGATTATTCAGCTTTTTTAATGCCGTAGAAGTGAATAACATTCATATCCTCTTCCATATCAAGACCGTGCGAACCGCAGCCGCCGTCGATTTCGTGACAGCCGTGGTCGGGGCAGAAGCCGTAGAAAACATTCTTGTC
>JAZSDF010000111.1:0-5305 GCA_045531035.1 Acutalibacteraceae bacterium
CAATAGTTGCTTGTCTTCCTAGACCGCTTGGCCTCCGACTTATACATAAGAAGAGTGAGCACGGCGATAATGGGAGTTGCCATAATGATATAGGGCTTCATTCTGCCGTTTTTCATTGTTCTTCTGTCAACAATCATGCCCATCATCGGGTCGTTGATTGCGTCCCATACTCTTGCACCGAGCATGAGGATAAGAACAAACATAAGCGGGAGCTGAAGAACATTAACATAATAGTCGCTGATGTAGCTTGACATCATGGCATAAATCATGCCCTGACCGCCTGCACCGAGAGCATACATCCACTGCTCTTTTTTACTGACGTATCTTTTGTTTTCCATAAAAAACTCTCCTTTTATTTATTTTCAGAGATTTTCTTTGCCCATTCTTCTTCAAATTTCTTTTTAATTCCTTCATAGATTTCGGCGGGGATATCGGGGTTACCCTTTGAATATCCGGGGACAAGCATATCGCCTGCTACCTTTGCAACGGTGCATTCCGTATCGTTTCTCCATTTTTCTCTCTCTTCGGGATTACGAAGGTCAGGAACATCAAGAGGAATTCCGCCTTTAAGCACCGAACGGTAAGCAAACATACCGGGCAGGAACATATCCATTGCTTCATAAACATCAATAACATCCATGTTTTCTCTGCCTCTGACGGTTTCAACAACATTATGCATTACATACCAGTCCGAACCGCCGTGACCTGAGGGTGCTGCAAGGCGTGAGAAAGCGTCGCCCGTTGATTTTTCTTCGGGCTCGTTTGCGTTCTGACCCTCAAATTCATCAAGGTTAATATAAAGCTTGTTAACATGGTCGCTCTCGCAGGCATCCTCACGGGCACATTCCATTCTGCCCTTTGAGCCGTAAATGCTGTACCAGACAGAGTTTCTTGAAGGACCTACGCCGTGAATGCTCTTGAGAACAGCACCGTTTTCAAGGGTAATCATTTCGATGCCCACAGGACCTGCCTTTGCACCCATTCTTGCCATTCTTGCGTTGAACGGAAGCTCAAATCCGGTTACCTTAACAGGCTTAAGACCTGTGATATGGATAAGCGGACCGATTGAGTGTGTGCAATAATAGCAAGCGTGCATTGTGTTGCGCCAGTGGTCGGGGTCGCCGAAGGTAATGTTGTGCCAGATGCTCTCGCAGTTGTGCATATATTCGCCTTCGCCGTATTCAAATTCGCCGAGCTCACCATCACGGTAAAGCTCTCTCATCTTCTTGGGAGCACCCATGTAGCAGTAATTTTCTGCATAGAAATATTTTTTGCCTGTTCTTTCAACGGCTTCAATGAGTTCAACCGCTTCCTTCATTGTCTGAACGGGAAGCACCTCGCTGAGAACATGGAAGCCCCTTTCGAGTGCCTTTACGGCAAAGGGTGCGTGCTCAGTTGCGTAGTTTGCAAGAACAACAACATCCATGTCGTGAGTAAGGAAATCCTCGTAATTATCATAGAAAGCAATGCCTTCGCCCTCGTAATCCTTCTTTGCAAGCTCAAGCATGGGGATATAATTATCGCAGATTGCAACAGTCTTTGCGCCCTTTACGCTGCGGCAGTATTCAACCATGCTTCTGCCTCTGCCAACGCCGAGAACACCAACCTTGATTGTGGGAGCCTTTTTTATCTTTGCAAAGAAAGAGCAGTCCTCGTTGACCATGTCGAATTCACCGTCAACATCAAGCTCTGCAAGCATCCACTCCCAGCGCTGTTTCATTCCCTCGTCATATTCAACGGGAACAAAGCCTGCGGTGAGATAGCTCTTCACTGCACCCTTACGCCATTCGTCGGTGGTGAGATAGATATAGTCAACATTCTGGTCTGCGAGCTTCTTTACACAGACATTGTTGAGATATTTTCCGAGACCCTTGCCTCTGAATTCGGTTTTAATGCCAACCATATGAAGCTCACCGCAATTGTCCTCGGGATGAAAAACAGCAGTTGCTGTGCCGATATGCTCGCCCTCATAGTCAAGAAAGAAAACATCGGTTTCCATGTTAATGTCATCGTGGTATGTTATGCGGCTGTCAAAACGGCTTTCGTCGGCATCATCAGCCTCAAGACCGTTTTTGCAGCACTCAACCCACGGCATCTTGTCGGAAGCATCTTTATAATTTGAGATTGAATAGCCCTCGGGCAAAGTCAGTTCCTCAACGTGAGTGCCCTTGAGCCAGTACATTTTAAGCTGTGCCATATTTATCACCTGATTTTTCTGTTTTACTCAAAAAAAGGGACTGTTTTTTACAGTCCCCTTTTGAATTGAATTATTCGCCCTTCATTTCAAGGAGCTTTGCAGTGCCGTCATAAACAGCCTGGCTTACCTTGATTGAGTCTGTGATAGCCGATTTGATATCGTCTTCAGTAGCACCGAGTTCAACTGAGTACTTTCTGTCGATGAAGAGATTGAGTGTCATAATATCTGCAACTCCGTCAACATCGATACCGCTTTCAATACCCTTTGCGGCATATTCCTTCTTAACGCCGCCGAGACCCATTCTCATCATCCAGGGAGCAACGCTGATAATCTTTCTGTTGTCGCCCATTCCTCTTGCAGCATAAACAATCTTGAGGAATTCCTTCCATGTCTGGTTATACATGGAGATGGGCCATGCCTTTGCACCCTTTGACTTTTCGGCTGCGCCGACGATAACTTCGCCAACCTGACGAACGGTGAGCATAGCTGTGCCGCCGCCCGGATACATTGTGAACGGAAGCTTATCCATTCTCTTGATCTGCTCGATAAGGATAACCCAAACGGGCTTTCTGCCGGGCTGAGTGCCAAAGATGTAGGGAAGTTCAAGAACTGCTACATCAAAGTTTTCATCTGCAAATGAGAAAGCAACTTCTTCCTGGTCGATACGGCTTCTTATGTAAGGATGCTTCTCTGTGAGCTTCATGTCAGGTCTTTCCTTTGCAAGATATGCAAAGTATGAACCGAGAACAACAGCATTCTTCATACCGATTTCCTTACAGAGAGGAAGTATTCTCTTGAGGGGAGCGATGTTGTACTTATAGTATGCATCATAAACGGGTGCGGGGAATTCAACTCTTTCGTCGATACCTGCTGCGAAAACGAAGCAGTCATAACCCTGCATCATAGCCTTGATTTCATCGTCTGACTTTTCATAGATGTTGCAGAATTCAAGTTCCATTTCCTTGGGAATGGGTGCACCTTCGGGAAGAGGGGGAAGAGCAACGCTCTTAACTTCGTGGCCTCTTTCGATGAAGATTCTTGCAGCTTCGCAGCCGAGGAGACCTGTGCCGCCGATCATAAATACTTTCATTGGATATTTCCTCCTTTATAAATCATACACATATAATATATAACTTATTTATTAAATAGTCAAGACAAAATTTGTCACACATTGTCGAGAGAATACGAGAAGAAATCAAGGGGGAACCAGCTCTGTGCAAATGCGGGGATTTCAAGTCTGTCCTTTGAGTAAAGACCGCTCAGGAAAACTATCGCGTCTCTGTGTCCGAGTTCAATATCCGCTTCACCCTCTGCGTTCTTGACAGTCACTTCTTTACCGTCAACGGTAACGGCAAGGAATTCGTCGCCGTTCATGCCGTGAATTAGGATTTTGAGTGTGCCCGATGTGAGGCTCATTCTTTCTGCTTTGATTGCAAGAAAAGCGTCGATATAGTTGCGGAAATTGAAGATGTTTATCATTTCAGGCGTACCGATTGAATAACCGCCGCAGTTTTTCGCCATGAAATCGCAGTATTCCGTGTCAAACGGAGCAAGGTTTATCGCAACTCCCTCAAGATTTCCCGCATCCATTGCACACATGATAAGCTCGAGCATATCGTCTATATCAACCGCACGGATTTCGTGGAGGTATCTGCCGCCGTGCTTTTCAAGGGTAAAATACCCCTTGAATTCATCTCCCTCAAATACGGCATATGGGGTGTTGTTCCACGAATGAAGAATGTCAATATATGCTTCTTCATTTCTTTCAACATAGAACGGGAGTTCTTCGTGGATTTCCTTGATTTTTTTAATAATATCGGTGTCATTTTCCGTGATTTCACGGGCGGTGAATTTCGATTTTCTCTCTTCGCCGATAATCCTTCTTATGTTTCCCTTGTCAATCAGAAAACGGTATTCAACGCCGATGGGTTCATAACCGAAGAAACCGTAGCGCTGTCTTTGTCCGCCAAGGAGAGAGTAGTCATGACCCTCTTCTTTCATAATGTCGAGTGCCATCTGCATGGTATCTTTCATATACCCCTTACCTCTGCAATCCTCAGTAACGGCAACATTTCCTATGCCGAGAATCCTAAGCTTTCTGCCCGCCGCGACTGCATTGAGGGTATAGCATCCGACTGCGCCCTTGATTTCCTCGCCCTCCATAACAACAACGTTATTATAAGCAGGCGAATATTTGTCCTTATAAAGTTTGGGGAGAAGCGTCATGAACTTCTGATTGTTGGGGTCATTTGTAAAGAAAACCGTGTCGAGCATTTCAATAAGCTCTTTTGTGTATTTTTCGGGACATCTGCCCTTATAGATATTGCTCATATTTCTTATTCCTTATCTGAGTTTCATAAAGTCGTTATAGCCGAGAACCTTATAATTCTTACCGCTTACGGGTCTTGAATTATCCTTCCTGCGTTTTCTTATGATGAGAATAATCAGGAAAATAATTATGACCGCCGCCGCAATACGGAACGGCCACGAAGAAAGAACTGATTTTGCGGTGCTTCCGATGAAAGCGAAGATACTGATTTTTGCGTCTATGTTGGAAACAAGGTCGATTTCCTTGATGACCTCGCCCGCATACATTACCTTGCCCCGGCAGATGACATCGCCCTTTTTGACGGGAGCATTTACCGATTCGGGAGCATCAATCAGCTCAACGAGAAGGCTGCCCGAATCCGTTCCCTTCGGAACAAGGCTGTATACCGTTTCGGCAGGCGAAAGTGTTATGTAGTCAACGGACTTTGCATATTTTACGGGCACCTCACCAACCACTCTTGTTGTGTCGGCAACCGCCGCAAGCTCAATGTTCTTGAATGTCCATTCGAGCATTTCCTTGCAGTCGAGGAATGAGCCGTTTTCATTAACTCCGTCGTTGTCAACATCGCTGAAGGTTGAATTGAGAGCAACCGCAACATAGTTGTAGCCATCCTTTGCTGCAACCGCAACAAAGCATCTGCCTGCCTGAGAGGTTGAACCCGTCTTTCCCCCCTTGACATACTTGCAGTAGTAATCCTTATATGCACTGTTCATCATATAGTTCGATGAATGGATTGTTCTTGACTGCTGAAGATTGGTTTCGGGAAGAACATAGCTCTT
>JAZSDF010000004.1:0-17509 GCA_045531035.1 Acutalibacteraceae bacterium
ATTTCGCCGTTTTCGATATATTTAATAAAAGTTGCATCACCGTATTTTTCTGCACCTGCATTAAGCAAATCCGAAAGAGACGGAATTTCAGTTTTAATCATAACATGCTCCTTTTGTGAAATTCGTTCCAATTACTCACGATGTGTTTAATTTTATCATTATATATAAAATAAAACAATATACAAAATATAAACTTTGACCAATATATATTTCGACAAAAATAAAAAACTCCGTAACCGAAGTTACAGAGTTTTTGGTGATCCATCGGAGATTCGAACTCCGGACACCTTGATTAAAAGTTTGCTATCTTATAAATGATAGCCGAAAAAATCTTACTGTTTGATGATAGTTAAAATAAGATGTTGAACACAGCATCCCCCATCGGCGAAGCCGAGATCTGTGTTCAACATCTTTTGTTGTTTTTTGATTTTTGTAGTATTTTCACTTACCCTATCGGCTAATTTACTTTGTTTGATATTAATTCTATGCTTACCTACATACAAAACAGCTTTGAAAATCTCCATTGTTGGTGGGCAACGCCCTTGAGCCGTTAAAAATAGGTTGGTCAATAAAATAGGTTGGTACGGTTGCAGCAAGTAAAAAATATTATTCTTTTTTTATGCTTTTTTTGATTAATGCTATTTGTTCTTTGTTGGTTTGCTCTGCTCTTGCATAGTATGAAAGAGAATACCTTAAAATCATATCCAAATGATATTCTTCTTCATTAAAGCCTTCTAATTCTTCGTATGTGCCTGCAAACCTGCCTGTTATATAGTCAAGCGACAATCCGTAAAATTCTGCTAATCTTATTGCTATTTCTATGCTTGGTTCGTGCTTTCCGCTTTCATATCCTGCATATGTTTGTTGTGCTATTCCTATATTGTCTGCAACTGTTTTTTGTGTTAATTTTTGTTCTTTGCGTAAGAACTTTAATATATATCCTATTGTTTCGCTTCTTGTTCTTATTTTTTGGGTTGTTTCTTCTACATACTGTTTGTTACTTATTTTTTTATATTCTTCTTTTACCTCTTCTTGTCTTTCTTTTAAATCGTGTTCAAATGCTTCTTTGCTTAATCCCTCGGTAATGTGCGCTATTGTTTGTGGGTCAATCATTACTTATCACCTCGATAATATTTTACTTGTGAAAGTCTTGTATATCAAGGCTTTTTTATTTTTGTGTTTAGTCATTTATCGAGTATCTCGATATTTTATCTTGACAATACCGAGTTGCTCGGTATATACTAATACCGAGATAATCAGTAAAATACAATCAAAAAGGAATGGTGACAATGTTAATCACAGAAATTGAACTTTGCGAACGCTTGAAAGTTGAAAGGTGTTTTTTGTGGTCTTGCCGTCAAAAAGGTATGCCTTTTGTGCGTCTTGGCTCTAAAATCATTCGTTACAATTATGATGATGTTTTGCAATGGTTTAATGAAAATACTGAAAAGGCAGGTGAGAATATTGGCAGTTAAAAATGATGATGTGCGTTATTGTCATTCTGATATTCAGCTACATATGTCTGGAAATTCTCTTTCACAATTGCGTTATATGATTTCTTTTGCTTGTAAATTCGCTCGATTAATTGAGGGTGAAACCTCTTTTGAATTTAAAACGGCTAATCATTGGCAAACTCAATTAGATAATGTGTATTGCGATTATGAAAAAACTTACGGAAGCAATAACCCTATTGTTAGTGTATTGCGTACATACTATGACTGATTTTTGCATTTGGTGCTTTGCCTGCTGTCGGTCGCTTTGCGGTCGCTTATTCCTGCGACCGCTGCGTCGACAGCAAAGCTATATTCAATATTTTTTATCTTGCTTATTTATATATTACTTGACTAACTAACAAGTTACGGGAAATTTATTTTTATTTGGGCTTTGATTGGAGGTTGATATATGCCCTTAAAGGATGTTAAATACAAACATAATCAAACTATTTTAAAAGTCTTTGGTTATGGTGATAACAAGAAAATTAAGGTTATCACAATGAATACATTACGCAATGCAGGTGTTGAAGATGACAGCACACCTAATTATGTGCGTTGTACTGTTAATGATGAAAAATTATCCGAGAGTATCACTCGTGCAAAATCCAAAATATTTGAGTATGCCTTTTGTAACCCTTGGGATTATTTCTTTACTGCTACACTTGACCCGTCAAAATATGACAGAACAGACCTTGAAAAGTTTCACAAGGATTTAACGCAATTTTTCAGAGATTACGGTAAAAAGTACGGAATTAAAATTGATTTTCTGCTAATTCCCGAATTACACAAAGACGGCAAATCGTGGCATATGCACGGATTTTTAAAAGGCTTGCCTATTGAACATTTAAAACAATTTAAAATCGGTGACATTATGGGAAAAACACTTGCAGAAAAGGTTATGAATGGTGATGTTGTTTACAATTGGGAAGCCTATCAAAAGAAATTCGGATTTTGTGATTTGGAGTTTGTCGGAAACCCTGAAGCTGTCAGCAAATATATTACAAAGTATATTAACAAAGACCTTGCGACAAGTGTTACAGAATTAAATGCACATTTATATTATCACAGCAGAGGTTTACAAACTGCTAAAACAATGAAAAAAGGAACTATGCTTTGTGACATAGTCCCCTCTTTCGTAGGTGAATATTGTTCTGTTTCTTGGCTTGATTATGATGAAAATTTATTGGAATATCTTAAAGAAAACATTATTAAGTGATTAAAATTTAACATAGATTTATATATTTTTCAATAGTTAGTGGTGATTTTATGACTTTGCAAAACGCAATAGATGAATTTTTGATAGAACAGCAAATCCGAGGGAACAGTGAAAAAACAGTTTTATATTATTCTCGGTGTCTTGGTTTCTTTGCTAATTACAACGGCTTTTCGGCTCGTTCTGTTGGCTCTATTTCAATTTCGGATTGCAAATCATACTTGTTATATCTCAAAACAAAGAATATTACTACAACAACAATACAAACCTATATTCGTGCTTTGCGTGTATTTCTTTCGTGGTGTTATGCTGAGGAATATATTGATACAAACATTCCCGAACATTTCAAACTACCTAAAGCGAAACGAAAAACTATTGATGTTCTTACCGATGAAGAAATACAACGGCTTTTTGCTTGTCTTAATGGTCGTGATTTTTACAGTATCCGTAATTACTGTATTGTTGCTCTTATGCTTGATAGTGGTTTACGGCTGAATGAGGTTGTCACACTTAATCGTGATAAAATTCATATCGTTGAGGGTTACATAATCGTAAACGGAAAAGGCAACAAGGAACGTATTGTTCCTCTTGGTCTGAATAGCAAAAAGGCTCTTTTGCGTTATATTGCTATTGTTCCTAATTCGGATATTAAGACACCTTTATTCGTAAAAGACACCTTGACACCCTTGAAACAAAGCACAATTAAACAGTTATTTCGTCGGTTGAAAGTTTCGGCTTGTATTCCTCGGCTTCGACCTCATTTGCTTCGTCATTCCTTTGCAACTCGGTATTTAGAAAACGGTGGCGACATTTACAGTCTGCAGTTAATTCTTGGTCATACCTCACTTGAAATGGTAAAAAAGTATATACACTTGACTAATTCAAAAACAGCAATCAATTTTAGTAATTATTCGCCATTGGATAAAGTTTTGAAGAAATGAAAAAAGCCAGCAATTACAATGATTTGTAACTGTGGCTTTCTCGTTGGTGATCCATCGGAGATTCGAACTCCGGACACCTTGATTAAAAGTCAAGTGCTCTACCGTCTGAGCTAATGGATCATCTGTTAATTATTTACATGCTGTTTTTCAAGCGCTTCAATATAATATATTATTTATCCGCACTTGTCAAGGCTTTTTGATAAAATTTTTATAATTTTATTGTCGCTAATTGATTATTTCATCTTGCAATAACACTATATATAATATATAATAGTTTCGTATAGTTGTATTATGCCTTTATATAACAATTATACACCTACACCAGATTTGTTATAAAATATTCCGTTAAAGGAGTTCTGTTATGAAGCTTACAATGGCGCAGGCTCTCGTCAAATTTCTCGATAATCAGTATATCAGCTTTGACGGAGTTGAAACAAAGTTTGTTGACGGTATTTTCGGCATTTTCGGTCACGGATGCGTTGTCGGAATCGGTCAGGCTCTTGAACAGGGCGGTCACAATCTCAAGTTCTATCAGGGACACAATGAGCAAGGCATGGCTCATGCTGCAATTGCTTTTGCAAAGCAGAAAAACCGCCGTCAGATTATTGCCTGCACATCTTCAATCGGCCCCGGTGCGCTTAATATGGTTACAGCCGCAGGTACTGCAACAGCTAACCGTATCCCCCTTCTCCTTCTTCCCGGCGACACATTTGCATGCCGTCAGCCCGATCCCGTTCTTCAGCAGATTGAACAGCCGACAAGCTGCACCATAACACCCAACGATTCATTCAAGGCTGTTTGTAAATACTGGGACAGAATTGAAAGACCCGAACAGCTTATGACCGCCTGCATCAACGCAATGCGTGTACTTACAGACCCCGCAGACACAGGTGCGGTTTGCCTTGCAATGCCTCAGGACGTTGAAGGCGAAGCTTTTGATTATCCCGATTATTTTCTCAAAAAGAGAGTCTGGTATCTTGACAGACGTTCACCGACACACCGCGAAATCGAAGCTGCCGTTGCTTCTGTCATGCGCAGTGAAAAACCCATCATCATTGTCGGCGGCGGTGTAAGATATTCCGAAGCATGGGAAACAGCAAGATTCTTTGCCGAAAAATTCAATATTCCAATTTGCGAAACCCAAGCCGGCAAGGGTAATATCCGTTGGGATTTACCGCTTAACATGGGCGGTATCGGTGTTACGGGCGGTCCTGCCGCAAACAATGTTGCAAAGCAGGCTGACCTTGTTATTGCAGTAGGAACCCGTCTTACGGACTTCACAACCGCTTCAAAATGGGGATTCCAGAATCCCAACTGTAAGATTCTTTCTATAAACATCTGTCCTTTTGATGCGCTCAAAATGGATTCGACTGCGGTTGTTGCCGATGCCAAGGCTGCGATGCTTGATATCATGGGTGCGCTTACTGTCAGAGAATATTATTCGACATGGGACAGCACAGAGCTTGCTCAGATTAAGGAGGACTATAACACCGAGGTTGACCGTATGTACAGTGTATATCTCAAGGAAGGTCTTTCACAGACAAGAGCACTCGGTGAGATTAACAAATTGATTGATAAAAAATCAATCGCAATCGGTTCATCGGGCAGTCTTCCGGGATGTATGCAGAGACTCTGGAGATCATCCGTTCCCAATACATACCATATGGAATACGGTTTCTCCTGCATGGGCTATGAAATCTGCGGTGCACTCGGCGTTAAGCTTGCAGAACCCGACAGAGAAGTTTACACAATGGTTGGCGACGGCAGCTTCCTTATGCTTCACAGCGAGCTTTACACAGCAGTTATGGAAGGTGCAAAGATAAATGTTATGCTCTTCGACAACTCCGGATGGGGCTGTATTGAAAATCTTCAGAACAACCAGGGTACAGACACCTTCGGAACTCGCTTCCAGGCAAGGAATCCGCTTACGGGTATGCTTGACGGTGCAATTGTTCCCATTGACTTTGCGAAGATTGCCGAAGGTTACGGCTGTAAGGCTTATACTGTCACAAACGTTGCCGAACTTCGCGATGCACTCAAGGATTCAAAGGAACAGAAAGTTCCCTGCCTTTTCGACATCAAGGTTGTTCACGGCAGTATGAGTGACGGCTACGACGCATGGTGGAGAGTCGGCGTTGCCGAGGTTTCCACAAGCGAAACCGTTCAGGCAGCATACGAAGAAATGCAGGAAAACATTGCAAAAGCAAGACTTTATTAATAAATCGGAGGATATAATATGCTTAACAAGGACAAGGTAAATCTTGCGATAGCTCCTATTGCATGGACATACGACGACCTTCCCGACCTCGGTGCGGAAAACACATTTGAACAGTGCGTGAGCGAAATGGCACTCAGCGGCTTTAAGGGCAGCGAAATCGGCAACAAATATCCCAAGGATGTTGAAACTCTCAAGCATAAGCTTGATGTAAGAGGTCTCAGGATCTGCAACGCATGGTTCTCCTCTCTCCTTCTTTCTGACGGTTATGAAGCAACAATCGAGGCATTTATAAAGCACAGAGATTTTCTTCATGCACTCGGTGCAAAGGTTATCGGTGCTTCAGAGCAGGGTAACTCAATTCAGGGTAAGGCACTGAGTATCTTTGGTGACAAACCCGTTTACACAGATGAGCAGTGGGCTCTCATTGCAAAGGGCTTCAACGAAATGGGAAGACTTGCAAAAGAAAAAGGCATGTATTTTACTGTTCATCATCACATGGGTACAGGTGTTCAGACCGAAGAAGAAATTGACAAACTTATGGAAATCACAGACCCCGACCTTGTTTATCTTCTTTACGATACAGGTCATCTTTCATTCTCGGGTGAAGATGCAATCGGTGTTCTTAAGAAGTATGTTAACAGAGTCAAGCACGTTCATCTCAAGAGCATACGTCAGGATGTTATCAATGAGGGTAAAGAAAAGGGATGGAGCTTCCTTGACTGTGTAAGAGCAGGTGCATTTACCGTTCCCGGTGACGGCGACTTTGATTTCACACCCGTTTTCGATATCCTCTCCGATGCAGACTATGAAGGCTGGGTTGTTGTTGAAGCTGAACAGGACCCTGCCAAAGCAAATCCCTATGAATATGCTTGCATGGCAAGAAAATATATCAGCGAGAAAACAGGTCTTTAATTAAAAACGTTTACCCCCGAAAACCGCCAAGCGTGAGTTTTCGGGGGTGTTTTTATTTTCTTCTTCTCATATCATTGCATCTTTGCGATTTTGAAACAAGCACCGTATCATTACCGATAATTTCTATATCTTCCCAGCAAATTCTTATCCTTTCTCTTTTTCCGCATATTCCCCAGTATTTCGGTCTACCGTAAATAATGAGTGCAACCACTCTTCCGCAGCAGGAATCCACCTCAACATCGCTGATAAGACCCAGACGGCAGCCGTTTGACTTATCAATAACTTCCTTGCATCTCAACTCTGTAATACAGCAATTCATAATACACCCCCACTATTTTATATGAAATCAAAATAAAAAACAGACCGTCAAAGGAGAAAAACCTTTGTACGGTCTGTGATGATTT
Organism: Acutalibacteraceae bacterium; assembly: GCA_045531035.1. GTDB lineage: Bacteria > Bacillota > Clostridia > Oscillospirales > Acutalibacteraceae > CAG-177. The sequence continues at coordinate 7,182 of JAZSDF010000004.1, forward strand.
CCAAAGCTCTGAACAGAGATTGTTTCTCAGCCCAGATATATAAAAACCCGAAAGGGTCGTTTAGTGCGGAGAGCTGAAAGCTCGGCTCCTTACTTATCAAGCAAAGCGTTGAGCTCGAAGATTTTGAAAAGCTTCTTGAATGTAAGGAATTTCTTTTCCTTTGCAATTTCTTCGATGAGCTTTCTCTCTGCAGGGTAATTGGAAATTTCGTAGAAGTTCATAACATTCATTCCTTTCTTTTGTTGTGCCTTTATTATATACAATTTCCCAAAAAAGTCAAGTGATTTTGCACAAAAAAATATATCTTATTTTGTGCACATTTCACAAGTTTTGAACTTCTTTAAACTATTCAGCATTTATATAAATAATTTGATTTTCACTTTTATTTTGTTTATATTGTATAATTTATCTGTCAGTTTTTGTTGTTTTTGAACAAACCATATCCTTTGCACAAAAAAATCTCCTGAAAAGTTTGTTGAACTTTTCAGGAGATTTTTATATTAATCACGGTAATTCACAAAGCATTTCGCAAAGTTCAAGATAAAAAGCCTTTACTTCATCTTCGTTGGAGAAAAGACCGATTGCCGCACCATGATCACCTTTCTGAACAGGCATAACATTCCATACGCCTTTCTCTACATTATCGGCATCATAATCCTTATGGGGTTCGTCAACAGGATATTTTGCGCTTTCGGTGTTAATGAGAGCATCGTTGGCACGCCAGCTTTCGTCATACACAATACCTGTATAAGGGTCTGTAAATTCGGGAGTTATCCCCATAATAAAAGCTGTTAAACTAATCACGGGATTTGTTCTTATATCGGGGATTTCGGTGTTAAGGACTGACACCTTGCTTGTTGTGGAGAACGGATATGAGAAATAATATACTTCTTCATTTATTGAACATTCGCTGTTAATCTTTGCAGTTCCTTCGGGAGTAAGATCATAACCACATGTATCATGATCATTCCTCTCAACCCTCACCATAGATTCAATCAGACCGTCAGCTTTTTCTCCGTTGAAAACATCTGTCAATCCAAACTGTTCAAGATGAAAATCAACAAGTCTGCCGTTGAAAAAGCTTCTTCCCATAATTCCGGCATAAAGGAAACTTACATTCTGAACAACCTCATAAAGACCGAGTGCTTTGAGTGGATAATAAATTGTAGAACTGTTATGAGGTGTGCAGATTGTTGTTGCACTCTTAACCCAATTACCTTTGCCCCCTGTGAAAAGACCTGAAATATCATCCTTATCCGTAACGGCAATTTCCTCGGGTGAGCCTTCGTTCAGAAGTTGAATAAGCATACGTACGGTTGTTCCGCCGAAGCTGTGACCGATAAGGTGAACCTGTTGAATTTTACCGTTTTTGTCAAGGTTGCCCCAATCGGGAACGAGCGCCTGATAATACGTTCTTCCGTAACGGTCATGGTTATGTTCTTTTGAGTGTGCTTCGCCGTAATCAACGGTTGAACCGACAATCTGCGCATAAAGCTCGCAGGCTCTGTCCCATGCACTGCTGAGAGGTCCGACAGATGCCGAATAACATTCATAGCCCTCACTCTGGAGATAGCTCATAAGGTCACCCGTGGTAGCACCCCAATAAGGCACAATGCCGTTGATACCTTCTGCACCACCCCAACCGTTGAGACCGTGAACAAAAATAAACGGTTCTTCATTTTTAGGCTTCCACGAATCTTCCGCACCAAATGCAGTACAGGTCAACATTCCCGAAAAAACAATAACAGCAAGAATCAAGGAAATCAATCTGCGGATTTTCAATCTAATCACTCCTTCTGTCACAATTATATCACAGATTTGTTTATATTTCATTAAAATTTCCGATAAAAAAACGGACAATTTCACGAAATTGTCCGTTTTAAACGCACTTTAGTTAAGGTTGCCAACCTTTCTGATAATTGCGGAAAGTTCCTCAACATCCATAATCTTCGGTACGGGATAAAGGGGATTTCCTTCCTTGTTTGCTCTCTTTGCGATTGTTTCAACATCCTTTTCCTGAACATCAAGATGCTCGGGAATATTAAGAAGCTTATTAAGTTCTTTAATCTTTGCAATAAAGAGATTTGCCTTCTGAGCTTCATTCATGCCCGCAGTTTCAAGACCCGCAACATCTGCAAGCTTAGCGAGGGGCTTATAAGCTGTTTCACCGAAGGCTTCAAGAACATAAGGAAGAATAACGGCGTTTGCAAGACCGTGGGGTGTGCCGTACATACCGCCGAAATTATGAGCGATTGCATGAACATAACCGACATATGCTCTTGTAAATGCAATACCTGCAAGATAAGAAGCCTCAAGCATGTTTTCTCTTGCTTCAACATCCTTGCCGTTTTCATAAACCTTAAGGATATTATCAAAAATCATTCTTGTTGCCTTTTCGGCCGCAGCTATAGTATCCTTTGTGTTACTTCCGCCGATATAAGCCTCAACGGCATGGGTAAGAGCGTCCATACCTGTTGTTGAAGTTATGTGAGGAGGCAGACCGAGAGTAAGTTCGGGATCAAGAACCGCATACTTCGGACGGAGTACGGGATCCTGAAGAGCATATTTTTCATGTGTGGTGGGGTCTGAAACAACGGCTGCAATTGTTGTTTCGGAGCCTGTTCCCGCCGTTGTGGGAACGGCATAGATTGTGGGAAGCTTCTTGAGGATTTTGAGAGTTCCTCTCATCTTCTGTACGCTCTTGTTGGGGCGTGCAATTCTTGCAGCCGCAACCTTAGCGCAGTCCATGGGTGAACCGCCGCCGAAAGCGATAACGGCAGAGCATTTGTTATCGACATACATCTGTCTTGCGTCTTCAATATTATTAATGGTGGGATTGGGCTGCGTTCCGTCATAAACGGCATATTTAACATTTGACTTTTCAAGTCCTTCAAACATACCGTCAAGAAGATGGAGTCCCATAAGCCCCTTATCCGTTACAACGAGAACGCTGTCATGACCGTTCTTTTTAACAACCTCGGGAAGGTTTTTGACGCTGCCTGCGCCCTTGATTAACTGAGGTTCTGTCCAATCAAGAAAATTAACCGCTACGCGGAAAATTCCCTGATAAGCTCTGCAATACATTTTAAAAAGTGTTGAAGCTGCCATTTGTATTACCTCTATTCTCTAAATTATTTATATGAGTTGATTATAACATATACAATCCGTTTCTGCAACATTAATTTAATAATATATTGCATTATAATCATAATAATGGTATAATTTTTGTACAACTGCCACGAAAGGAGTATATCATGCTTAAAATAAGTACTTTTGAAAAAACATTTATTGACTCAGAAGGCAGACAAAGAATATTTAATGGTGTTAACCTTTGCGACAAGGGTTATCACAAGGACGGCGCAGAAAGAAGAACATACCTTCTTGATTTCGACGAAAAGCTCATAAAACAGCTCAGCGAATACGGTTTCAATCTTGTCAGACTCGGTCTTACATGGGATGCTGTTGAACCCGAACCCTGCAAATATAACGAAGAATATCTTGACAGAGTTTATGCCATAGCTGATTTATGTGCAAAATACGGCATTTATTTCTATCTTGACATGCATCAGGACCTTTACAGCGGTGCTCGAGAAACTGCAGGCGACGGTGCTCCTCCCTGGGCTTGCATAACAGACGGCGCAAAGTTCACAAAAACGAAGCTTGTCTGGGCAGAGGGTTATTTCTGGGGAAAAGCCGTTCACAGAGCTTTTGACCATTTCTGGGCAAACGATAAAGTTAACGGTATTCCGTTGCAGACATATTACTGCAACATGTGGAAGCATGTTGCCGAAAAATTCAAGGATCACCCTGCCCTTTTCGGTTTCGACCTTCTCAATGAGCCCTTCCCCGGTACAGACGGCGGTAAGGTTTTCAGAAAGCTTATCATGAGCGTTGCAAAAACAGTTCTCACCGATAAGAGATGCAAAAAACTTTGGATGATAAAGCAGCTTATTTCAGGCAATGCAATCAAAGTCCTTGAGCCGTTCAATGATCCCGCTCTTTTCAGAAAGGTTACATCTGCCGCAGACGAGCTTATTCGTAAGTTTGACACAGGTGCATATTCTCAGTTCATCAACAGAACCGCAAAGGCTGTCCGTGAGGTTACCGACAACGGCATCATCATAATGGAAAACAGCTATTATTCAAATCTCGGTATCCCCTATTCATGCCCAGCCGTAAACTATGACGGCAAACGTGAAGAAAAGCTTTGCTTTGCACCTCACGCATACGACCTCATGGTTGATACTCCCGCATATAAATACGCAAGCAATTCAAGAGTAGGTTCTATTTTTGATGAGCACAAAAGGTCACAAGACAGACTTGATGTTCCTGTAATTGTCGGTGAATGGGGCGGTCAGTCCGAAGGAACAGATTGGCTTTATCACATTGAATATCTTCTTGATAAATTCGACGGCAATCAGTGGAGCCATACATACTGGGCATATTATGACGGACTTCTCGAAAATCCAATAATGACCTGCCTTATCAGAACATCTCCCATTGCCGTATGCGGTAAAATAAACAGCTATTCCTTCGACAGAGAAAACGAAATATTTACCCTTGAATACACTCAGGACAAAGAATACAGTATTCCCACAGAAGTTTTTGTTCACAAAACTGCAAAAAGCATTGAATGTGACGGCGAATACATTCTTGAACCCGTAGGCAAGAACGGAGCTTCAATTCTTAAGATTAGCGTAGCTGAAGGCAATCATAAGTTAACAATCAAGTTTTAAAAAAAGAAGGCTGCCGTAAGGCAGCCTATATAAATCTATATAAATAATGCTTTGAATTTCGGAATTGAGGCAAGAGAAAGAGTTTCATCCCCCGCAACAATAATATGGTCGGCAAGTCTTATTCCGACAGAAGTAAAAAGCGATGAAAAATTGCTTGTAAGCGTTAAATCCTCACGGGACGGTGCGGCTACACCGTTCGGATGATTGTGGGCAAAGATAACTTTATCGGCATCGTTTCTGAAAGCCGTCTGCATTACAGCACGCTTATCTATAAGCACGGTACCGGGGGTACCCTCGCCGAGTTTGCAGCAGTTTATCAGATTACCGACACCATCAAGACAAAGCATATAGAACACCTCTGTCTTGCAGCCGTAGAATTTATCTCTCAGATAATTCTGCGCATCCTTGGGATCGGAAAGATTGATTTTTCCTTTTGATTTACCCTCAATATATCTTCTGCATATTCCGGGTATCATCGAAATAAGCAAAGCCGAACTCTCTCCCATACCGTCGATATCAAGAAGCTGTTCGTATGATGCATCGAAAACTCTGCTCAACGAACCGAACTCTTTAATCAACGTGTGAGCAAGCTCGTTTGTATCCTTTCTCGGAATCGAATAAAACAGAAGAAGCTCAAGAATATTATGCTCGGGCATTTCATTTACTCCTGCCCTTCTGAAGGTTTCTCTGAGCCTTGCTCTGTGGTTTTTATGAGGATTGTTATTTTTTATTTCACTCAATTTTAACTCTCCAATCAAAATGTTCCACATTATTATACAGTATTTATCCGATTTTGCAAACTATTTTTATAATTATCCGGAGTGATTTTCTTGAAGTCATTTACAATATCAAAAAACGATTCGGGGCAAAGGCTCGATAAATTCATATCAAAGGCGGTGCCTGCCTTGCCTAAATCTCTGATGTATAAATATATCAGAACAAAAAGAATCAAAATCAACTCCAAAAGAGGAGATATATCTACAAAGCTCCTTGAAGGAGATGTTGTTGATATGTATATTAATGATGAGTTTTTTGCACCTGCAGACGAGCACTATGATTTCCTTTCTGCTTCAAAAAAACTCGATATCGTATATGAGGACGAAAATATTCTTTTGCTTGACAAAAAAGTAGGTCTTTTGTCACATCCCGACGAAACCGAATATAATGATACTCTTATAACAAGAGTCAAAAGATATCTTTACGAAAAAGGCGATTACAACCCTAAGGACGAACACTCTTTTGTACCTGCTCTTGTCAACAGAATTGACAGAAATACAGGTGGAATTGTTATTGCGGCAAAAAATGCCGAAAGCCTTCGCATCCTTAATCAAAAACTGAAAGACAGAGAGCTTGAAAAATATTATCTCTGTGTTATTCACGGCTCTCTCAAAAGAAAAAGCGGTACTCTTACGGGTTGGCTTATCAAAGACGAAAACAAAAACAAAGTTAAAGTTTATGATAATCAAATGCCGAATTCAAAGGAAATCAGAACAAAGTATTCCGTTCTTTCCGAGCGTGACGGGTTAAGCCTTGTTGAAGTTGAACTTCTCACCGGAAGAACACACCAGATAAGGGCGCACTTTTCAAGCATCGGTCATCCCCTTCTCGGTGACGGAAAATACGGTACAAATGCACTTAACAAAGCTCTCGGATATAAAAAACAGTTTCTTTATTCTTACAGATTGAAATTTACTTTCACATCCGATGCAGGTATTCTTGATTATCTTAACGGCAAGAGCTTTTCGGTTCAGGATGTATGGTTTAAAAACGAATTTATGAGCGGAAAACTCACAAATCCGGGAAAATAATTTATTAATAAACAACAAATCATTTATTAATTTTTAAAAAAAGCTTGTAAAAATTATAAAAATAGTATAATATATGTGTATTATGCCGGTTTTGTTCTCTCGGCATTTAATATTTCAAAGTAAAGGATGAACAGTTATGGCAAAAAATGAAAGCTCAATGAGCAAGGCTGAAGTTTACCGCGAGGAACGCAAGGCCAGAATAGCCAAGGCAGCCAAGAAAAACGCAAAAAGCATTGAAAAAAGAACAGCAGCCGCAGGTATTCTCAAAAAGGTCGTTGCAATTGTACTTGCAGTAGCAATCGTAGGCGGTATCGCATGGAAAATCGTTGACAGCCTCGGCATCATCGAAAGAGCAGTTACTGCTGTTAATATCGGTGACGAAAAAATTACTGCAGCTCAGTTCAATTATTATTATAGTGCACAGTATCAGCAGATGGCATACTACGCTGACGCATATGCTCAGCAGGGTCTGAACATGGGATTTGATTCAAGCGTTGCTCCCGATGAGCAGGAATCAACCCAGAAGGATGAAGACGGAAATGCTCTTACATGGGATGAAGTTTTCAGAGATTCAGCTGTAAACTATGCTCAGTTCGTTTATGCTTATTATAACGAAGCAATCAAAGCAGGATATAAGCTTTCTGACGACGAAAAGTCAGAAATCAACGAAACAATTGAAAACTACAGAGATGAAGCTGCAACGAACAATTATTCTCTCAACGCTTACCTTCGCGAAAGCTTCGGCGGCGGTTTCAACGAAAAGACCTTCAGAAAGCAGCTTGAAATGGAAACACTCGCTCAGAATTATTATGAAGATAAAACAAGCGAGCTCAAGTCAGGCATTGCAGATGCAGATATAAAGGCTGTATACGATGCAAGCAGAAAAGATTACGATTACACCGATGTTCGTTACTATTCATTTGCATTTACCACCCTCACTCTTAACGACGGTGAAACCGAAGAAGCTCTTGCCGAAAGACAGAAAGCTGCAAATGCAAAGGTAGAAGCAGAAGCAAAGGCTGTTTATGAAAAACTCACAGACGAAGCATCCTTCAAGGCTGCTATCACAGCTCTTAAGAACGAAGGCAAAGAAAAGCCCACAGACGACGATTATACAACACTTTCCGAAATCGCAACCTATAACTCACTCACTACAGCAACTACCAAGGAACTTGCAGAATGGGCATTTGATACTGCTCGCAAGGCAGGCGACAAGAACATCATCGTTGGCGAAAAGGCTGTTTACATAGTTTACAGCGTTAAGCCTATCTACGCTATGAACAGCGTTGACGTTCGTCATTGCCTTGTTGAATTTGAAGCAGATGATCCGTCAAAGGTAACAGATAAGGAAAAGGAAGCAGCTCAGAAGAAAGCAAAGGCTCTCCTCGACGAGTGGCTTGCAGGCGATAAAACAGAAGAAAGCTTTGCCGCAATGGTTAAAGAAAACACCGCTGACACAGCTTCAAAGGAAACAGGCGGTCTTTATGAAGGCATGAGAACAACAGACAACTATGTTGCTCCTTTTGAAGAATGGTCATTTGACGATGCAAGAAAAGCCGGCGACTACGGTATTGTTGAAACAGAATACGGTTATCACATCATGTATTTTGTAAGCGACAACACAGACGACCTTGACTGGAAAGAATCAATCAAAACCTCTAAAGGTGCAGAAGCTCTTGAGAACTACGAAACCGAACTCCTCCTCAAGGAAGACGGTGAATACAGCATCAAGAAGCACGACACATGGATTAACATGGTTGCAAAGGATTTCTGCGATAAAATCAGAACAAACCTTGCTTACGCCACAAAATAACAATCAATAATATATGCCCCTGAATTGCTTAGCGATTCAGGGGCATATTTCATCAATCAAAAAGATATACTCTTGTTTCAAAAGGCTTTAACATAAATGTATTAAGACTGCTGTCTATTACATCATAATTTGAAAGCATAAGTTTGCCTTTGCCCAAATCAAAGCCTTTGGGTGCATCAAAGCTTACACTCTCTTCGGAGAATGAGTTGATAACAAGCATTTTCTTGCCTTCATAGTTACGTTCATAAACAAAGAGCTTTCTGCTTCTGGGATAATGAAGCTTGAAATCACCGTAAATGCAGATTTCATTTTCCTTACGGAATTTAAGAAGCTTTCTGTAATAATTAAGAATTGAATTCTCATCCTTTTCAGCCGCTTCAACATTTATCTGAGTGTAATTTTCATTAATTTCAAACCAAGGCTTATCTGACGTCGTAAATCCCGCATTTTTCTCAGAAGTCCATTGAACAGGAGTTCTTGCATTATCACGGGACGCTCTGTTGGCAATCTTGAGGAACATTTTATCCGAGAAACCGAGCTTTTTGAAAAGCTGATAAGTACTCTTGACCTGAGTATCGGTATAACGGTCAACGCTGTCAAATTTTATGTTGGTCATACCGATTTCCTGACCCTGATAAATAAAGGGTGTACCGCTCTGACAGATATACATGGTTGCAAGCATTTTACCGCTTTCGACTCTGTATTTTTCACTTCCGTAACGGCTGATAATTCTCGGCTGGTCGTGATTTTCAATATAGTTTGCATTCCAGGCAATGCCGTAAAGCTTATGCTGCCATCTGTTATAAGCGTTTTTAAGCTTATTGAGACTGAACGGCATCGGAACCCAGCTTACCATAAATGAATCTGCTTCCATATGTTGGAAATTAAACATCATGTTAAGAGTCTGGTTTGCGCCTTCCTTAATAAAGCGAAGAGCAAGCTTCGGTGTCATCATAGGTGCTTCGCCGACCGTCATGCAGTCATATTCATCCGTAACAGCTCTGAACTCCTTGAGATACTTATCAAGATTGGGACCGCACTTATAATGCTCCATGCCGCATGCAACGGGAATGGGGAAGCCGTTGGGAAGTCCTTCTTTCTTTGAAATAAAGGTGATAACATCCTCACGAAATCCGTCAACACCCATATCAAGCCAGAATCTGATAATATCCTTGATTTCTTCACGGACCTTGGGGTTATCCATATTAAGGTCGGGCTGTTCCTTGGCAAAAAGAGTGAGATACCATTCATCAAGATTTTCGTTATAGTGCCAGCCGGGGCCTGCAAAGGTTGAAAGCCAGTTATTGGGAGGCTTTTTGCCGTTCGGCTTCTTGCCCTTGCGCCAGAAATAATAATCATGATAGGGATTGTCATGACCTTTCTGACTTTCGATGAACCAATCGTGCTCGTTTGATGTATGATTTATAACAAGGTCCATGATAATTTTAAGTCCCTTGCTGTGGGCGGCATCGAGAAGCTCTTTGAATTCTTCGATTGTGCCGTATTCGGGTGCAATATTTTTATAATCTGCAATATCGTATCCGTAGTCATGCTGAGGTGATTTGTAAAGAGGCGAAAACCAAATTGCATCAACGCCGATGCTTTTAATGTAATCAAGCTTCTGCATAACACCTTTGATATCGCCGATTCCGTCGCCGTTACCGTCATAAAAGCTTCTGGGCCACACCTGGTAAACAGCCATTTCCTTATACCAATGTTTTTTGATTTCAGCCATATATATCATCCTTTCTTAAATAACGGATTCTGTGTTTTCAGATATATTTTCAGGTTCGGAATTAATTATATATTCCCCTGCTGAGGTTTCAATTCCCGATATAACGGTTAGTTCAAACGAACCGATTTCGTTGCCGAGATTATCAAGCACGGTTGCTGTTCCGCTTGATGCCGCTTCAACAAATAAATACGTTCCGTCTGAAAACAACGTGTGCCTTCTGCCGTTATAAACAATCT
>JAZSDF010000171.1:0-25211 GCA_045531035.1 Acutalibacteraceae bacterium
GTGAAATAGTCAATACTTTGTAGACACAAAAAAAGAAAACGTTAAGCAGCCAGTTCAATCCTGTATTGGACTGGCGTTTTTCTGTTCAGTTTACGCAAAGGTTTAACGTAATTAAAGTAGTGAATGGTTTGAGCAATTACATCATTGAGATTATCGCATCTCCAATACTTAAAATCTGAACGCAGAACATCTTTAAATCTGCCAAAGAACGATTCGACAACTGCATTATCTCTCGGATTTCCTGCTCTTGACATACTTTGAATTGCGTTGTAAGATTTAAGCAGGTTGCAATAACCTGCTGATGAGTACTGGACACCCTGGTCGCTGTGCAAAAGGATTTGGGTTCCGGTGCTCTTTGCTTTTTTCAGAATTCTTTTTGCGGGTTTCATTACAAGAAAATTGTCAAAAGTGTCACTTAGCTCCCAATCGAGTATCTCATTGTTAAACAGATCCAAATACACTGCAAGATAATACCATTTGTTTCTGTATTTTATGTAGGTAACATCTGTTACAACTTTCTGCATCGGCTTATCGGAATAAAACTCTCTGTTAAGAATATTAGGGAATCTATCGTGTTCTGCACCTTCGGATGCAGGGCTTTTTTGTTTCCTGTCATATCCCTTTATTCCTAATCTTTTCATTGATTTCCACACAGATACATCTGACACAACCCAACCGTACATATTAAACAGTGTGTCATTTATTGTTCTGTAGCCTTGTGAAGGATGGTGAGAATGAATGTCTGCAACATAGTAATCTAATTCTTTTTGCTGCTGTTCATAACGATTTAATGAACCTTTTCTTTTCAGCCATTTGTAATAACCTGACCTTGAAACTTCGTATATATCACAAAGTTCTTTTACTGAACGGTTTGCACTTTCTTTTTCAATACAAGCATAGAGCTGTTGAATTACTTTCTTTTGGCATCGCCCCTTTCGAGTTCTATTGATTTTTTTAACCGAACTACCTCTGCATCTTTCTTTAACAGTTCTCTTTCGAGCAAAGCAATCTTGTATTCAAGCCGTTCAATAGGGGTCAACTCTTTCTTGCGATGGTACTTTGCAAGTGTATTGCCTGGTTTTCTCCTGTTGATAAGAGCTTCTTCGCCACCTTCTAAATACTGCTTTGTCCATTTATGAATTTGTGAATTACATATTCCTGTTTCTCTTTCAAGAGAACTCGCTGTTTCTCCGTTTAAGTTTCTTAATACTAATGCTAATTTTTCTTCTTTGCTATGATTTCTGTTTGTTCCACCTTTGGGTCTTCCCATTTCTTTCATCTCCTTTTCCTCTGTTCTAACATAAAAATGATGGCAGACACTTTTTTGTGTCTACCATCATTATACTATTTCACTCACCGAGATGAGACTGCTCTTTATTTTGTTCGTTTAGAAAATTCCGAGAAGAGGATTGATAACATAATCGGTGAAGAAAGCGAGGAAACCATTGAAAAGGAGCTGAACTGAAAGCATGGGCATCTCGGTGTAACCGTTTGCACCGTAGTTATCAAAGAGCCAGAGGCTGAGGTCTGTAAAGAATGTTGAAGGTTCTTCTTCGACTTCTTCTTCTCTTGCGCCGATTTTAACAAGGATGTTGATGAGTCTGTCTTCGATTTTCTTCTGCTGACCGTCGTAGCATGCTGTGCTGTTTACAAATGCTTCAGCTTCTTCAATGGCAGCTTTGAGTTCATCTGCGTCAGCCTGTGAAAGAGATGAAATATCAACTGCTTTTGCAGCGGGAATAAGCTCATTCCTAAGCTTTCTTGGGTCTCTTCTGCCGTTGAACTGAGGATAATCGGGAGTTGAGTAAACATCTTTGATATTATCTGTAGCTAGAAGCTCTGTTGCGAGAGAAATGATTGCATCGTTTCTTGCTGTCTGTTCGTGATTCTGACCGTCAAAGTAGAAGGTATGGTCGGGAAGAAGACCTGTTGATGCGTCAACAACGTTATCGGGAGAGATGTGGTTGTGTGAGGGATCGGAGCAGTTCGGGCTTTCGTTTGCCTGAACATAACCGTCGCCGAGAGTTTCGCCTACAATCGCACTCTTAACACCCATTGCTGTTGATGAAAGATGAATAACACCGTCAGCATTATCGTCGTTCCATGAATTGCCTATAAGATACAGGGGAACATCGTAGTCAACAATGTTGAACACTTCAACACCGTTGTCAACGAGTTTCTGAATATTTTTTTCGGAATTGAGCTGTGCCTCATAGAACATATCTGTCTGACGCTTGATTTCGGGTTTTGAACCGAGAAGAGCTTTTGATGCTTCGGGATAATCCTCTTTCGGGCAGAGACCCCAAAGCATTGTTATGTTTGAAGCAACATCTTCAACAAGGCAGTTTGCAACATTTTTAAGGACACGGGAGAGAACTTCATCAGGAAGAATTCTTGCAATAACCTCAATCATTCTTGCATCTTCCTCATCCATAAGAGCTTCAAGGAAGCCGTTATAAAGGAATTCAGTGTCGAAAAATGCAAGGTTCTTTGTGTAAAGGTCGCCTACGATTGATGAACCGTTGAGAGCGGGAACAATATACACAACTTTGTTGAGGTCATTGACAACCTCAGGAAAATATTGGAGAAGTCCGTTGGCAACCGAACCGCCCATGCTGATGGGAACGATGTTTACTTTATCATGACCTGTTTCGGCCTTAACCATCTGAATGAAGTCATAAAGCTCACAAACGATGTCATAGTTATTGCCGAATGAGTTGTATGCGAAATAATAGAGGTGGTCTTCACCTGAGATTTCGGAGAAAGCCTGAAGGGGAATATTGTCATAAATCTCGCCCTTTTCGTAGTCGCTACATTCTGCAACAGAATAGGGGTATTTTTCAACTTCGATATTACCGGAGTTCTTGCCTGTTTTCGGGTCGCAGTTGTTAACCTCAAACGCATCAAGCACAACATCGCAGAGTGCCTCGGAGAGGAAGACATCATGCTGTGTCATAAGAGTAAGGAGAGCGGGTGCGAGAACCTTTGCAACGATTGAACCGATATCAAAAACTGCAGGAAAACAGCTGATTCTTTCGCCGTCTGCGTCAAGAAGATAGTCGCCGTTTTCATCAAGTGCCCAGACATTGGACTGGCCGATACCGGGAACAACGATTGAAGGACACATGTCGCAATTACCGTTACATTTTGTTTTAACAGCGGCTGAAGCTGTAAGCGAAAGAACGGAGAATGTCATTACAAAAGCGAGTACAAGTGAAATGATTTTTTTCATAATTACAAGACCTTTCCTGCAATGGGGAACAATCCGTTGAGAATCGTTCCCCATTGCTGCTTATTATTTAATAAAGTCTGAATCCGAAAATAAGATTTACAATTGCTCTGAAAGGATAGAGAATTCTGTCAACAAGGCTTCCGCCGCCGAAAAGGAAGAGTGAACCCTTACTCATTGCTTCCATAACATCCTCAAGGATGGGGTCGAGTGCAGATTCTTCTTCTTCAATGTTTTCATAGCCTTCTGCGCCTACCTTGTGAAGGATAGCGTTGAGTCTGTCTTCGGAGGCTTCTACCTTTTTCTGGTCAGCAATTGTTGAAGCGATAACCTCTTCGCCTTCTTCAATAGCAGCAAGGAGTTCTGCCTTATCCTCTGCTGTGAGTGTCATTTCGCCTTTTGCTTCTTTTTCAAGAACATTATAAGCATCGGGAAGTCTCCAACGGCGGATATACTTTGTTGTGCATGAGCCGTTGAACTGAGGATACTTTTCGGGATTATCGTTAACATCCTTTACTTCGCCGAGAATGATAGCCTTTGCAAGGTTGAGAACAACGTCATTGTTGCCTACCTCGTGGTGCTGTTCAAGGAATATCCATGTGTTTTCGGGAAGAATTGATGTTGAAACGTCAACCATGTTGTCAGGTGAAACGTGGTTGTGATTGGGATTTGTGCAGTAAGTGTTCTTTGTATAGTTAACATCCTTGAGAGTCTTTTCACCGGGTGCACCTGTTGCACCGAGGGTTGTTGACGAAAGATTGATGATACCGTCGGAGTTAACCTTGTCAGCGGAGGCAACGATGTTGAAATATGTATACATCTGTTCACCCAGGTCAAGGTTTGCACCGGCGATTGAGTTAACTCTGACGCCGTCTTCTACTGCTGCAAGGATATTCTTGTTAAGGTTGAGTCTTGCCTTCTGGAATTCGTCTGTTCTTGCCTTGAGAGTGGGCTTATCGGTAAGATATCTTGCGGCAAGCTCGTCATATCTGTATGAGGGAATCATTGCCCAGAACTGCGGGCAGTTAACCATCATTGTGTCGATAATACCGCTCATCGCACCCGAAAGAAGGGCATTGATACCCGAACGGGGGAAAATATGGAGAAGTGTGTTGATAAGATAGCCGAGAGTGGGGCTGTCATTTGATTCAACAAAGATGTTTGCGATAAATTCATGGTAGAGGTATTCATCCTCAAGATTCCATTCTCTTGCATACATATCAGCAACGATATCCGTACCGTTGAGGCAGGCAACTGCGTTAACAATCTGGTCAATACCGTCGTGACCGTACTTTTCAAGATAAGCTGTGAGGATTGTGCCGCCAAGGCTTACAGGAAGAAGAGTAACCTCGTCGTGGCCTGTCTGTTCCTTAACCATTTTAATGTATTCCTTGAGTTCGTCAGCGGAATCCATGGGGTCGCCTACAAGATTGAAGGTGAAGAAATAAACATGGTCCTCACCGATAACGTCAACGAGGGACTTCATGGGAACCATTCTGTAAACCCAGTCAAGCTCGTCCTCGGTCATGTGTTCAAGGGAATGATTCCATCTCTGTGTTTTGAGGTTGTTGATGTGATCGCCGTTTTCGTCACATTTCTGGATTGAGAAAAGGTCGGAAACGAGGTCATAAGCAACCTTATCAAGGCCGACATTGTGCTGAAGAGTAAGAGTTCCGAGAATACTGAAAACAGCCTTGATGATGGGACCTGCGGAAAGAGCGGCGGTATTTAGAATAAGAAGGGTGCCGCCTACCTGACTGTCGCCGTCCATAACGGGCTGGTCGTTTTCGTCGTAGAGGTATGTGGGTGAATGGTTGATGCCGGGGAGAATAATTACGGGTGAATGTTTGCAGTTTCCTTCACAGTCTGTTTCGGTTGCTGAAGCGGCACCTGCCGAGCCTGCGGAAACGAGCATTGCAGCGCAAAGTGCAACAGCAATCACTCTTTTGATTACTTTTTTCATTTTTGGGTACACTCTCCTTATAATTTAAAGATAACTTATATTAACATATATTTCATATGAATTCAATAAAAAAATAAAAATATATTAAAACTGCACAAAAAAAGTGACAGAAGTTAATTTCTGCCACTTTTCTTCTTGATATTGTCAAGAACGGAATACGGGATTTTCATGCTGCCGAGACCTGTACCGATTGAAATATGTGGCTTCATCTTTGCATGGAAATCCGTGCCGCCCGATATCATAAGTCCGAGCTCCTTTGCCATCGACTGATATTTCTCCTGCATTTCGGGGGTGTAGTCGGTATAATATCCCTCAAGACCGCAGAGACCGTATCCCTTGAGCTCTTTGAGAAATTCTTTAAGTTCATCATCTGAAAGCTTGGTCAGGTGAGGATGAGCGAGAAATGAAATTCCGCCGCATTTTGTTATAAGTTCAATTGCTTCGCGTGCAGTAAGCCGCTGCTTTTCGCAGTAAGCATATTTGCCTACGGACATATATTTATCAAATCCCTCTTTGACGCTTGAAATATATCCTTTATCCATCATGAGCCTTGCAAAATGGGCTCTGCCGACGAAATTATTCGGTGCAAGAGCACGCACTTCATCAAGAGTGATATCAAAACCGAGTTCATTGAGTCTTTTGCAGGTGACGTGGTTGCGTTCGATTCTCAAATCGATAACCTCTTTGAGTATTTTTAGCAAATCGGGGTTTTCAATATCGATAAAATATCCGAGAATATGGGTTTCTGTTTTTGACTGAACGGAAAATTCGATTGCGGGAATAACCTCAACTCCGAGTTTTTTGCCTGTTTCAACAGCTTCACGTACTCCGTCAACCGTATCGTGGTCAGAGAGTGCGATTGCAGACAGCCCTGCTCTTTTGGCTTCTTCAACAACCTCTGACGGAGTCATTGAGCCGTCGGATTTAAGGGAATGGGTGTGTAAATCTATATATTTTTCCATATCTACCTCAATCAACATCGGCAAAGAATTCGTCGGTTTTTTCTGCCTTGTATCTGCCGTTGCTTACATCGATAAGGTTTGCGTTGAACGGGTCAACAAGGTCAAGCGGAAGTCTGAAAATCAGAGTGACATTATCTTCAAAAATTGTGTCCTCAATGGTTCCGCCCGCTTCGGGTACAAGAGATGAAAGCTTTCCGTAGAAATAATAATCGCAGGTAACCTTAAGCCTTGCGCACATTGCTCTCGTGACGATTCCGCCTGCCGCAACAGCGATTGAAGCGGAGTGGGAATAAGCTCTGACAAGACCGCCCGCGCCGAGCATGATTCCGCCAAAATAACGGGTAACAACAACCGCACAGTCTGTAAGTCCCGATTTTTCGAGCACGTCAAGAACGGGAATTCCTGCGGTGCCCTGAGGCTCGCCGTCGTCGGAATATCTCTTTATTCCGCTTTCACGCAGAACATAAGCATATACATTGTGGGTTGCATCCCAATGCTTTTTGCTTACCTTTGCGATGAAATCAAGAGCTTCTTCCTGAGTTGTGACGGGCATGATATGACCGATAAAACGGGATTTTTTGACGATATATTCATCCTGTGAGGCGGTTTTTATTGTTTTATAGCTTGCTGCCATTAAAGTTTCCTCCAAAAACAAGCAAAGCGGCGCATGGATATGCACCGCTCACTTTGCTTATTATTTGTTGTTGAGATTGAAACGCTTATTGAAGCGATCAACACGTCCGCCTGTGTCAACAAGCTTCTGCTTGCCTGTGAAGAACGGATGGCATTTTGAGCAGATATCAACACGAAGGTTTTCTTTTGTTGAACCTGTTGTGATAACCTCACCGCATGCGCAACGGATTTCGGTCTGTTCGTACTTAGGATGGAGTCCTTCCTTCATTCTGTGTCACCTCTTTCGATATATCCATAAACATAACGGAGCAATTTTATCACACACAACGGAAAAAAGCAATACTTTTTTGAAAATTTTTTAATTATAAGCATATTTTGATGCTTTTCCCGAGTCTGAATGAGTAGATTATTGCCTCTTTTACGGGAATGTCAAGCACCTCCGAAAGGCAGCGGCAATAAATTCCGAGCTGGTCTTTATATTTTTCGGCAAGCTCTTCACCGCTGTTTGCTCTGTCGGTTTTAAAGTCAACAATTATAAGAGAACCGTTTTCAATAAAGGCGCAGTCAACAACGCCCTCAATAACAATGCTTTCGTTTTCCGCTTCGTTTTCGGGAATTTCAGGCTCCATTTCACGAAGAGGAATACACGCCGTGAAAGCATATTCCTTATAAACCTTTTCTGCGGAAAGAATACGTTTTGCAAGGCTTCCGGAGAAAAATTCTGCGATCGCTTTTTTATCGACAACCGAGGCTTCGGCTTCTGTCAGCATGCCTTCAGTCACAAGCCTATCAAGCTCATCGGCAACATTTTTCCCCGCTTTTTCATAATCGGCATACTGCATAAATCGGTGGGTTGCAGTGCCTCGCTGTGCGGGAGTGAGATTGTCTTTTCCGACAAATGAAGGCTTGCGTGAAGCGAAATATTCGCCGCCGATTTCTTCGTCGTCGGATTTCGATGCAATTCGTTTTGCTATAACACCGTCAAGCGAGGAATAGGGATAAACATAGCTGAGCCTTTCGGATATTTTCTTAACTGTGTTTTCATCGGGCTTTGCATCGGGAATATCGGAAAACGTTTCCGTTTCTTCACCGTTCCATTTGACAATCTGTGTTTTCAGGGGAATATCACAATCAAGAACAATTGAAGAATCCGCCGCTGCCGCATTGCGAAGTGCATGGGCATCGGGATGCCTGATGAGTGCGGAAAGAAGACAGTCGGAATAGCTTGAAAAACCGATAACCTTAAACGGGTCAATGAGTTTTTCTTTTCTGATATTTGCGGCGATTTTTGAAAGACCTTTATTCCAATCCTTGCCCGAAGCAAGAATAACAAGCTTTTCTTTGGGTCGTGTCAGCGCAACATAGAGGATGCGAAGCTCTTCGGAGCGTTCGGCTTTTTTGATTTCAAGCACGGCGGCAATGCGTGTGAGAGAATCGAATTTTGCCTTGCCGTTGCTTGTTTTAAGACCTATTCCGCCCGTCGGAGAAATGAGCAAATCGTCGGCGGTTGAAAGATTTCCGTATAACTTTTCGGTTGCACCGAGGAAGCAGACGGGGAATTCAAGCCCCTTGCTCTTGTGAATCGTCATGATTTTAACGCAGTCCGCATTTTCGGAATCCGAAGATGAAGAACGGATATCGTTTCCGCTTTTCGCAACTGAATCAAGATGACGGAGAAATCCCGAAACACCCTTCCTGCCGGTACTTTCGTAACGGTTGGCAAGGTCGATGAAGCTGTTGAGGTTGGCACGGCGTTTTGAGCTGTCCTTCATGGCGCCGACTATCGCACCGTAGCCTGTTTCTTCAATGAGTCTTCTGACGAGTTCTCCCGCACTTACCGTGCAGGCAACAAGGCGCATATCCTTAATTTTTTCAAGGAATGAGGCGGCTTTTTCGTTGCCGTTTTCAGCGGAATTGACAACGCAATGATATACCGAGGTTTTTTTGTTCGCAATACGCATCAATGCGAGGTCGTCGGGAGTGAATCCGAAAACGGGGGAGAGCATGACGGCGGTGAGAGGTATGTCGTCAACGGGATTATCGATGATTTTAAGGAGTGATGTGAGGAACATAATTTCGGGAGAAGCGAGGAAGTTTTCCTCGGTTTCACAGCTGAACGGAATTCCTCTTGCGGTGAATTCGTCTGCAAATTCCTTTGCGGAACGTTTTACCGAACGGAGCAGAACACAGAAATCTTTGTATTTCGCCTTTCTCTGCACACCGCTGTCAGTGAAGGTTGTACCGTCGGACATTGCTTTTTCGATATAATCGGCAACATATTTTGCCTGAGCCGTGCGGAAATTCTCTTTTTCGGTTTCAATAAGACAGATTTCCGTTTCGGCACCGTTGCTTTCGGGATAGGAAGCGGCGGCTTCAAGGTGCTCTTTTTCATCATAGTCAAGACCGCCCGCATCCCTGCTCATAAGCGAAGAGAAAATGAAGTTGACGATATCGGTAACTCCTTTTCTGCTTCGGAAATTCTTGCCGAGGGTTACTCTTGCTGGATAGTTGCCGTCTTCGTATTCGGAAAGACCGTCACGGCGTGCAAGGAAGATTTCGGGCATCGCCTGTCTGAAACGGTAGATGCTCTGTTTTACGTCGCCGACCATAAAAAGGTTGTTTTCATCTTTTGAAAGAGCCGAAAAAATCATATCCTGAGCTTCGTTGACATCCTGATATTCGTCAACAAGAATTTCGGCATAATTTTCCGCAAGCGAAAGTGCAAGCGGAGTTTTTTCATATCCGCCGTCAACGGGTTCAACGAGAAGCTTCAATGCAAGGTGAAGCGTGTCGGAGAAGTCCGCACCGTTTTCCTGCATTTTAAGCTTTGTGAATTCTTCACCGAATCTGATAACGGCAGAGATAAGTTCATTTATAACGGGTGCAAGATATTCTATATCTTTTTTATGTTCTTCTTCGGAAATAAAATGTTTCTCAGCAAATTCAACCGCCTGTTTTCTGTAATTATAACGGGTATTTTTGCAGATATCCTTTGCAGGACTTTCGTAGCCTCTGGGCGCATTTGCCATTTTGACAAACGGAAGAGACGAAAAGGCTTCGGTTATGCCGTCCCATTTTTCGTTTGAGATTTTATCAAGGAGATTATTCAGAACAACAAGGTCGTCCTCAAAAACGGGGCGGTATTTCGCCTCGAGCTCGGGTTCATCGGCAAGAAGCGATATGCAATGCTCCGCATCGGCAATGCACGAACAAACAAATTGAATTGCATGATTTATAATTGTTTTTCCCCACGGACTTTCTTCGATTTCCGACGGATTGTTGAATTCGTCCGCAAGGGATTTAAGCCAAAGTTCGGGAAATGGATATGCCTGAGAAAGGGAATAAAGCTTCAGAATTGCGGAGATGAGCTTGTTATCGTCACGGGTGTCGCTGATTAATTCGGTCAGCTTCATGAAGTTTTCGTTTTGTTCTTTGTAGAGAGAATCCGCAACCGAAGAAACCGCCTGAGAACGCAGAACAGCAAGCTTCCCCTCGTCGAGAAGGCTGAAATCGGGCGAAATTCCGAGAACATGAAAATTTTCTCTGACAAGACCTATACAAAAGGAGTCTATCGTGCAGATGTTTGCGCACGGAAGCATGAGCTGCTGACGGCGCAGACGTTTATCGGAGGGATTGAGTGCAATCTGTTTTCCGATTGCGGCATGAATTTTTTCTTTCATTTGTGCCGCCGCTGCTTTTGTGAAGGTTACAATCAGCAGGTTTTCAACGCCGCAGGGGTTTTCGCTGTCACATATTCTGCGGATAACTCTTTCAACAAGAACCGCAGTTTTTCCCGAACCTGCCGCCGCACTTACAAGCAGCGTGCCTTTTCTCGCATCAATCGCTTTCTGCTGGTCCGTTGTCCACTTCATCAGCCTCATCTCCCTTCTCTAAATTTTCAAGAACCGTTTTCAGGTCGTCGTCAAACAGAACTCTCTGCGGAATATTGTCTTCATAGGAGCAAACCGCTTTATAGTCGCAGTAGTCGCAAACATGGGGGTAGCTTTCGCCGAACGAGGGGACGGCTTCGATATTGCCCAAACGGAGGGCATCTGCCATTTCCGTGAGAACGGCATCTGCTTTTTCTTTCAGCTTTTCAAGCTGTGAAAGACCGATAAGCGAACCCACGAACTCGCCGCTTTTATATTTAACGGGAATATATGTTCCGCTTTCGGTGGAATCCATAGCCTTGATAACTTCGGAATTATCAAGAACAATGCCCGTCATAGTGCATTTTTTCTGCCTTTCGGCATCGATTTCTTCATCCGTTGAGCCTCTCTTGACAGACACAAGCGGAGAATTTGCGGGATAATAAAGAACGCCCGCAGGAGTAAATTCGCCGTATTTTCCCTTTCCGTTCTGCCAGAGGGTGAACAGATAGATGAGCATCTGCATATTAAGACCTTGCACAACGTCGCTCAGGCGGAAATCCTTGCCCGATGATTTGTAGTCAACGATTCTGATATATTTTTCACCGTTGATAACGGCTTCGTCAACTCTGTCGATTGCACCCGAAATGATAATCTTTCCGTTTTCGGTTCTGACCTCATAAGCGGGAATTTCGCCGTCGTTTCCGATTTTCAGTTCAAAATCGGAGGGGGTGAAACTGCTCTGTGAGAGCTCCTTTATAAGCCTTTGCGCAACGTCGCATACGGAATAGATGAGTTTATTGAAAAGATAAATAAATCTTTCGTTTCTGTTTTTGCCGTCAAGCTTTGTGTTGAGATATTCAGTGAGAAGCGGTCTGATATAGCTGTGGATATCCTCAAAGCTCATTGCGGTGAGTGTATCTCTGTCGAAATCCGTGAGGAGTTTTTCAAGAGCATAGTGAATGATGTTGCCCCTCTGCATGGGGTCGAGCTCCGCAACTTTTCGTGGCATTGCCTTTATGCCGTAACGGCAGAAATATGAGAACGGACATTTGTAGAAGCTTTCGACTCTCGATGCCGATATATACATATTTTTTCCGAAAAGAGCCTCTGCAACTTCGGGCTTCTCAATTTTGAAATCACGGCTTCCCGAGGCTCTGTCAAGTGCCGATATTTTGCCTGAGTATTCCTTGTCGTTGCCGAAATATTCGCAAAGCGAAGCATAAAGAGAGTTGCCGTTAAGCCTGTTTTTTGCAAGCTGTTCAAATGCAAGCTCTTTTCCTTCAACGTAATATAAGCCGTCTTCTTCTTCGGCAATAGTTTCCTTACATTCGGGGAAAAGGGTTTTGATTTTAGTATAAAGCTCGGAAGGGTTGAGTTGCTCACCCTTTGCATTTCTTTCGGGACAGCAGACAAAAAGCATATCCGAAGCACAGCAGAAAGCATTGTATGCGATAAGCTTTTCTTCGGCGAGCTTATATTCGCCGAAATCGGAAAGCTCGATTCCAAGCTCGCTCATCTTTCTGCGGTCTTTATCGGTCAGAGCGGAGCCCGATGAAGGCACGGCAGGGAAAACACCGCTGTTTGCGCCTGCAATGAAAACGATTTTAGGAGCAACAGTGCGTATTCTGTCGGCAGAACCGATGGTGATTTCGTCAAGACCCTGCGGAAGCGAACCGACGGTCTGTACTCCGAGCATGAGTTCAAACATATCGGCAAATTCTCTTGCGGTGATATGTCTGCCTCTTGCAAGGGTTTCGATGTTTTCGAGCATATCGATAACAACATTCCAGAGTCTTTCAAGCTCAAGCGCAAGACCTGTTTCACCCTTTAGGGCAAGACTTTTTGCAAGCGTGCGGATGTTTTCGGGGGCATTTATTTTTTCGAGGAAGGAATAAGCTGCCTCTGCCGCCGTTTCTCCCGTTGCATCGGCAAGCTTTTCTTTTAAATCATAAAGCGGAGCAACAATCCTTCTTCGGATTGAGTTGAGATGTTCAAGCTCTGCTTTTTCTTCTTCCCCCGCTTCCTCTCCAAAACCTGCGGGGTTCTGAGTCCAGTCACGGACCCATTGCGAACCGTTGACAGTCCAGAGATAGGTGTAGTTTTCAACAGCGGAAATTTCTTCGGTGGTGAAACCGGAAAGACCCGTTTTGAGATAACGCATGAGTGATTCGGTGCCGAAGCCGTTTGAGGCAATATCGATTGCGCTTTCAACAAGTGCCACAACGGGCGAAACGTCAACAGGCTGGCGGCTGTCCTCGAAAACGGGAATATCGCATTTTTTCAGCGCACTGCGCAGAGGAGATTCATATGCCGAGCTGTCGCGGGCGATAACGGCGATATCCCTGCACCTGTAACCGTTTTCACGAATGAGCTTTTTTGCCGTGCAGGCAATATATTCACATTCGGAATAAATGTCCGCCGCCTTGCAAAGCGTAATATTGTCGCATTTTTCTTCATAGACATTCGGAGTGAGAGAAAAAAGTTCTTTTTCGAGCGCCGCAAGCTCGGGGGATGAAAATCTCTTGAAATCAGGCGGGAAATTATTGAATTTGTTTCTCATTGAGAGATACTGCGGCTTTGCAACCGCAACACTGTTTTTCTTCGCTATATCGATAAGTTTTCGTGCTGTTCTTTTGGTATGGGCAAACAAATCGGTTTCATCGCCCATGTTGTCGAGATTATCGGTGCATAATGTTACATAGACTGCCTGCGATTTTGTGAGCATCCTCTCGATGATTTTATATTCCTGAGCGGTAAATCCTCTGAAAGCATCGATGAAAACAAGCCGATTTCTGAAATAGTCGCAGTCGGGTAATATGTCATAAAGTTCCGTCAGAAGGTCGTCGGGGTTGAAATAACTGCCCGCAATCATGGCGTCATAGGCATCAAGAACGGTTGTTATATCGCCCAGCTTCATTTTGAGAAGTCCGTCCTCCGACTGTGCAAGCGCAAGGCGAACCGCATCCGAGGAAACCGCACTCTGCTTGAATTCAGACGAAAGTGTAACAAATTCCGAAATCACCGAACGCGACGCAGTATGTTTTCCGTAAAGTGCGAGCTTATCTCTGACACTTTCGAGTGCCATTGACATGAGCACTGCTCTTGCGGGGTCATCGAGCCTTCTTCTTTCGTGCAGAGCAGGTCTGCCCACAAGCCTTTCGCCAAGACTTGTGAAGCTCAGAACATCAACATCCGCCATCGCTTTTGTGCCGATTTTTTCGAGCATGATTTTTTCTGTCATGAACGAAAACTGTTCGGGAACAATCATGGTTATTTTTTTGTGCCCGCCTGCGGAAAACTGATTTATCAGATTCATTATGTGGGTCGTTTTTCCTCCGCCCGTTGCGGCAAGTATCAGATAAAGCATAATGATACCTCGATTTCGGTTATAATAATTAATTATATCATATTGCTGTCCGTTTGTCAGTACTTTCGCAAAGCAGTTGACATAATTTTTTTGATATGCTATTATTAAAATACTATTTTTAATTCTGAAAGGAGTAAATCCAAAATGGATGACCCCGGCCCTGCGATTCAGTTAGCGGCAGCCGCAGCTGAAGTTTCAACAGACCCTCTTTCTATCGTTCTTAAGGTACTGCTTCTGTTTGTCCTTATTATTGTCAATGCGTTTTTCGCAATGAGTGAAATCGCAATCATTTCGCTCAATGACACAAAGATGCAGCGTCTTGCCGAAGAGGGCAACAAAAAAGCAAAGCAGATTGTAAAGCTCACGGAAAACTCAAGCAGATTTCTTTCGACCATTCAGATTGGCGTAACGCTTGCAGGCTTCCTGACCTCTGCATCGGCATCTCAGAACTTTGCCGATATGCTTACAAACGCTCTTGCAAAAACGGCCGTTGCAGATGTTATTCCCATCGGCGTTATCAACGGCGTGTCAATCGTTGTTATCACAATTATAACATCATATTTTTCACTTGTTCTCGGCGAACTTGCGCCCAAGAGAATCGGTATGCAGATTCCCGAAAAGGTTTCTTTTAAAGTTGTCGGAATACTTACATTCATTGCCTCGGCGATGAAGCCTTTCGTGAAAGTTCTTTCTCTTTCGACCAATGCGGTTGTCCGTCTTTTCGGATTTGACCCCAATGCCGATGAGGAAGAAGTTACCGAAGAAGAAATCAGAATGATGGTTGATGTCGGCGGTGAAAAAGGCGTTATCGAAGATACTCAGAAAGAAATGATTGACAATATTTTTGAGTTCGATGACCTTGATGCGGGCGATATCATGACCCACAGAACAGAAATGACCGCAATTGAAGTGACACGTTCGCTTGAAGAAGTTGCGGAGCTTGCAATAGAAAACGGCTATTCCAGAATTCCTGTTTATGAGGATGACCCCGACAGTATCGTGGGTGTTCTTTATGCAAAGGATTTGCTGAAATATGTCGGCCACGCAATTCCTGCCGATTTAACAATCGCCCAGGTTATGAGAAAGGCACTTTATGTGCCCGAAACTCAGGCTTGCGGAGATTTGTTTGAGGCAATGAACAAGAGCAGAACCCAGTTTGCCGTTGTTGTTGATGAATACGGCGGTACTGCGGGTATCGTTACTCTTGAGGACGTGCTTGAATCAATCGTCGGAAATATTCAGGACGAATATGACGATGAGGAAGAGGAAATCAAGCAGATTAACGAAACAACCTTCACCATCGACGGAACAACCGACCTTGACGAAGTCAATGAGCTTGTCGGAGTTGAGCTTCCCGAAGGTGATTACGATACTCTCGGCGGCTTCGTTATCAGCCTTCTCGGATATCTTCCCGAAGAGGTGACAGATGAACCGATTGTTGCCGAATATGAAAACCTTCGTTTCACCGTTCTTTCAATTGAGGAACGCCGTATGGATGAAATCAAGGTTGAAATTCTCCCCAAACCTGAAACGGACGAGGATGACGACGACGAATAAGCCAAGGACTGTCTTCGGACAGTCCTTTTTTCATGCGGTGATAAGTTCTTGCATTATTTTAAAATATATGGTATTATAACGTTATATAATTAGAGTGGGTGATTATTTGAAAATTATCAAGTCAATTCTTTTTTATTTCTGGCAGTTTACATATGCGATTGTTCAGAACATTATCGGTCTTATTATGCTTGCGATATACAAGTCAAAGGGTGCAGAGAGTGAATGGTATCACAACGCTCTGATAACTTATATCGACAAGAAAAATTTCGGCGGTGTTTCGCTCGGAATGTTTATTTTCATCAATAAGAGCAGAGACGGAGACAGACTTCATGACACGAAAATCCATGAATACGGACACACCGTGCAGTCGCTTATCCTCGGACCTCTCTGGCTTTTTGTTATTGCAATTCCCTCGGTTATATGGTGCAATGTTCCCTATTTTGTAAAGCTCCGCAAAACAAAGGGTGTTTCGTATTACAGAGCATATTGCGAGGGCTGGTCAAACGAATGTGGCGCATGGGCAACAAAGGAACGTTTCCTGACCGAAGAGCTTATTAATAAAGGCAAGTACGGAAAACCCATGTATCCCAACAGAAACACACGAAAAGATATTAAAGGAAGAAAGAGGAATAAATAATGGAAAAGAAATATCTTAAAAGCAAAGAGATTCTCAGCTTTTCAACTGCAGGTTTCGGAAGAAGCATGATTTACAATCTCATGTCAACCTTCCTGCTCATTTTCTATACAGATGCAATGCAGCTTGAATTTGAGCATGCAGGTGCGATTATTCTCATCACACGTATTTTTGATGCTTTCAATGACCCCGTAATGGGCATTATTGTTGATAAAACAAAAACAAAATTCGGAAAACTCCGTCCTTATCTTCTGGCTTCGCCGCCGTTTATTCTTGTTTCAACAATTCTGCTTTTCTACGTTCCCGACACGGAAAATTACACAATCAGACTTGTTTATTCCGCTGCTACATATATTCTCTGGGCAACCTGCTTTACCGTTCAGGATGTACCCTTCTGGGGCATGAGTGCGGTTGTTTCGCCTCTTGAAAATGAAAGAAACAAGCTTCTTTCAACAGCAAGAATTTTCTGCACAATCGGCGGAATTGTCCCCACTCTTCTTATTGACCCCATCACCAAGGCATTCGGACTTTCAAAGGGATATCTTACAACCGCAGTCATCCTTGCAATTGCAGGCACAAGTCTTTCGTGGCTTGCCTTCTTCGGCACAAAAGAGAGATGTGAGGATAAGAAAGAAAAGGTTACGGTTAAAGAGTATCTTAACACCTACACCAAAAACAAGCCTCTTATTCTTGTTATCATTTCGAGTATTCTCGGTTCTGCAATGCTCATGGCACAGACCTCGGGCGCATATCTTGCAAACTACCTTTTCACTCCTTACAAAGAGAAATTCCCCGTGCAGACGGTTATGACTGTTGCAATCGGTGCGGGCATGATGGTGGCAATGGTTGTTATGCCCATACTCCGCAAAAAAATGTCGCTCAAAGCGATTTATATTGCTTCTGCTGTTTTCGGCGCAGTTGTTCATTTCATAATGTTCCTTGTGGGATATTCTAACTTCTATCTCTTCCTTGCAATGCTTATTTTTGCAGGACTTCCCCTCGGAATTTTCAATGTTATCACCTATGCGATGATAGCGGACAGCGTTGATTATCTTGAATGGAAAACAGGCAGACGTTCCGAAGGCGCATGCTTTGCATGCCAGACCTTCATCAGCAATCTTACAGCCGGCATTTCCAATTTTATCACGACACAGGTGCTTGATATTTTCGGATATGTTCAGCCCGAAAGAATCAGAGATGCATCAGGCAAGCTTATCGAGATTGTTCAGCAGCAGAGCACCGAAACTCTTGACGGCATGTTCATCATGGTAACGGTTATTCCCGCAGTAAGCCTTGCACTCTGTGCAATTCCCATGATTTTCAACGATTATACGGGAAAGAAGAAAGAACAGATACAGAAAGAACTTATGGAACGCAGGGAGAGTGCGAATGTCAATGCATAATGAATTTGATGCTTTTTCGCAGGGTGTTGAGCTTGGCGGCTTAAGAAGCAAAACACAAATAAAGCTTCTTATAAATTATGTTGTCGCCAGCATAAAAGAGCCCGTGAGCACCCCGATAATCATCGAAGCACTTCAGCTTCACGGTCTTGCGAATTATTTCGAGGTTACTCAGGCTGTTGACGATCTCATCGAAAACGGCAATCTTTCGGAAAGCGACGGTATGCTTTATATTACGCCGAAGGGAGTTCTTTCGGTCGGTGAGCTTTCCGAGGAATTGCCAAATTCCGTGAAGGAAACCGCTCTTGCCGATGCAATGAAGCTTATTCTTCTTGAAAAAAGGGAGAGCGAAAATACTGTTGATATCAAGAAAACGGGAAACGGTTATTACGTGACGTTCCGTATTATGCATAAGGATATTTCACTTATGGAGCTTACCGTTTATGCGGCGGATTTTGAACAGGCTGAACAGCTTAAAGGCAATTTTCTTAAGGATCCCGCACATGTTTATTCCACCGTTGCCGCATCACTTTTTATATAGGAGAACGACTATGCTTGAAAATCTCAAACAAAAAGTATACGAAGCAAACCTCAAGCTTGTTGAATATAAGCTGGTGCTTTTTACATGGGGCAATGTTTCCGAAATTGACAGAGAGAGCGGGCTTGTTGTTATAAAGCCCTCGGGTGTTGATTATGACAAAATGACTCCCGACGATATGGTTGTTATGAATCTTGACGGTGAAAAGGTTGAAGGCAGACTCAATCCCTCATCCGATACACCGACTCATCTTGAGCTTTACCGCCGTTTTCCGGAAATCGGAGGCGTTGCTCATACTCATTCAACATTTGCCGTTTCATTTGCTCAGGCGGCAAGTGAAATTCCCTGCTACGGCACAACCCATGCAGATTTCGCTTTCGGTGCCGTGCCCTGCACAAGAGATTTGACAAAGGAAGAAATCGAAGGTGAATATGAGCTTAACACAGGCAAGGTTATCGCAGAAACCTTTGAAAACAGCGGGATAGACTGCAATGCCGTGCCTGCCGTGCTTGTTCATTCTCACGGTCCTTTCACATGGGGCAAAAGCGGCTTGGAGGCTGCGAAAAATTCGGCAGTTCTTGAAGAAGTTGCAAAGATGGCATATCTGAGCAGAACTCTTGAGGCAAAGCCCGCAAGCGAAGATATCCGTAAAAAGCATTATTTCAGAAAGCACGGTGCAGGTGCATATTACGGTCAGAAATAATTTCTTGATATACCAAAGCTTAATATATAAAATAGAAATAATGAAATAAAAAGGTGTGTTTTTATGGCTAAGTGTCCCAAATGCAACCGTAAACTACATATATGGAATGTAAAAGCGGAGTGTCCCGACTGCGGCGTAAACATCGCAAACTATGATTGGGAGAACCGCCTTGAGCAGGATGCAATCGAGGCTGAAATTGCTTTTGCAAAGCTTCGTGAAACTCTCAAGAAATTCAAATATTCGTTTGTAGGAACGAAGCTGAGAATTGCAAGAATCCCCATCAGCGTGCTTCCTCTTTTCTCGTTTCTGCTTCCTCTCGGTACTCTTTCGGTTGCGCTGCCGTTTTTCGAGGATAAATTCATACTCAACGCAATCACAATCGTCATGAACATACTTAATTTTGATATTCTCGGAATATTCAAGGCACCCTCTTCGGAGATAATCGGCGACGGAGCGCTCATGTTTATGCTCTCGCTGCTTCTCGTTGTTCTGAGTGTGCTTTCGCTTCTCGTGAGCCTTGTTTTCCTTCTGCTCAACTTCAAGAAGTTCAACAGTCTCGGCCTTTGCATAACAAACCTCGTTGCAAGCATGATGATGTTTGTAAGTGCATTTTGTTTCAACAACCTTTCGGGCATGCTCGAATCAAGCACTCTTGCAGATGCCGTAAGCTGTGCACCCTCATGGGGAGTTTTCGTCAGCGGAGCACTTTTCCTTGCTTCGTCAATAACAAACTTCATCGTTTCCCGCCAGAAGGTTGTTATTCCCGAGGATGAAAAAGAAGAAACCGAAGAAAAAGAAACAGTAAACGCATAAAACAAAGCAGTCCCTTGGGACTGCTTTTTGTCGGATAATACAGAGGTGTGATTTATGGAATATTATATCGGTCAGACACTCGGAATTCTTGTTACGCTGGGTGCGATTCTGACAATGCAAATTAAAAACAAAAAACCGATGCTCATCGTTTCCGCAATAGTCAATGTGCTTTCGGCTCTGAACATTCTTCTTCTCGATAAATTCAGTTCGGGAGTTATAATATGTTTAGTTGCCGTTGTGCAGATTATTGATTCTCTCTGGCATGAAAAGAAAAACACGGAAGTTACCCTCATTGAAAAGATAGTTTTCTTTGTTCTTTATGTCGGCGGAGGTATACTCGGTTTTGAAAAGCCGCTAGACATTCTTTCAATCGTAGCCGCTGTTCTTTATATGCTTGCGATGTTCCAAAAGAAAGAACAGCATATCAGACTTTTCCTTCTCGGCAACATGGCAACATGGACTGTTTATCACACCGTTCTCGGTTCAACCGCAGTTTTTGCACAGATAGCGGGAATAATTTCTTCGCTTATTGCACTTTACCGCTACAGAAAATCAAAATAAAAAATCAAGGCTTGTACGGTTTATTACTGTACAAGCCTTCTGTTATTATAGCAGCTTCTTGCGGAGTTCGGCGGGGTCTGTTGCGGAAAGATATGAGGGAGGAATGTCAAACATTGTTTTGCATCCCGTCATGCCCTCGTTCTTCATGCGGTAAGCCGCTCTTGCTGAGGCGGCGATTACGCTTGCGGTAAATTCGGGGTTTGAATCAAGCTTGAGGCTGTATTCGATAACGTGATTGTGTTCGTCATTCCAACCTGTTTTGCCTGTTCTGATAACAAAACCGCCGTGGGGAATACCGCTGTGGTCACGGAGAAGCTCTTCTTTCGAAATGAAGTGAACAATCGTGTTGTAGTCCGCAAAATAGTTGGGCATGTTCACGATTTCGCTCTCAATTCTTTCTTTGTCCGCGCCTTCTTCGGTAACAACAAAACATTCTCTGATGTGTTTATCACGAACCGAAAGCTCGGGATTTGAACCGCTTCTTACGGCATCGAGTGCTTCGTCAACGGGGATTGTGTACTGCTTTGCATCTGCAACGCCCTCAATTCTTCTGATTGCATCGGAATGACCCTGGCTTACGCCCTTGCCCCAGAAGGTATAATCGTTTCCGTCGGGGAGAATTGCATTGGCATAAAGACGGCTGAGTGAAAACATACCGGGGTCCCATCCGCATGAGATAACGGCGATGTTTTTGCCCTCCTTTGCGGCGGCATCAACGGCTTCAAAATGCTCGGGGATTTTTGCATGGGTATCAAAGCTGTCAACAACTGTGAAATGCTTTGCATATGCAGGTGTCTGCACGGGAAGGTCGGTTGCACTTCCACCGCAGAGAATAAGCACATCTATCTTATCGGTGAAATTCATTATTTCATCTGCGTGATAAACCTTTGCGGTTTCTGTCAGAATTTTAACCGTTTCGGGATTTCTGCGTGAAAAAACCGCAACAAGCTCAAGGTCGCTGTTTTTCTTGACGGCACATTCAATGCCTCTTCCGAGGTTGCCGTAGCCCATAATTCCTATACGAATACTCATTTCCATACACTCCTTCTGTATATGATTTGCAATTATAACACAGTTTTCTGAAAATTGATATAAATATCCGTAATTTTTTTCTGTCAAAAGTTAAAAATTTACAAATAAAAGGGGTGAAATTTTATATAAAGTATGATATATTTATAATGTATAACTATGTTTACTATTATAAGAATGAAACGGAGAGATTTTTTTGGCAAAAACTCTTGTTTTAACCGAAAAGCCGTCTGTTGCAAGGGACATTGCCCGAGTGCTCGGATGCAAGAAAAACGGCAACGGCTGTAT
Source organism: Acutalibacteraceae bacterium (assembly GCA_045531035.1). Classification (GTDB taxonomy): domain Bacteria; phylum Bacillota; class Clostridia; order Oscillospirales; family Acutalibacteraceae; genus CAG-177. The sequence continues at coordinate 21,550 of JAZSDF010000171.1, forward strand.
AATCGGCGATAAATATATCATCACATGGGCACTGGGTCATCTTGTCACTCTTGCTGACCCTGAAGCCTACGACAATAAATACAAAACATGGCGCATGGAGGATTTACCCATGCTGCCCAAGAGCATGAAGCTTGTTGTCATCGGTCAGACCTCGAAGCAGTTCAAGGCGGTCAGCTCGCTTCTCGGCAGTAACGAAGTTGATAAGGTTGTTATTGCAACCGATGCGGGCCGTGAGGGTGAATTGGTTGCACGTTGGATAATCAAAAAAGCGAATTGCAGAAAGCCTATGCTCCGTCTCTGGATTTCGTCGCAGACCGACAAGGCGATAAGAGAGGGCTTTGCCGCACTCAAACCCGCTTCACAGTATGATAATCTTTATAAAAGTGCGCAGTGCAGAGCCGAAGCTGACTGGCTTATCGGTCTTAATGTCAGCCGTGCACTTACCTGCAAGCATAACGCTCAGCTTTCCGCAGGCAGAGTGCAGACTCCGACCCTTGCCATGATAGTCAAGCGTGAAGAAGAAATTCTCAAATTCCGTCCCAAGGATTATTTTACCGTCAAAGCGGATTTTGATGGTTTTTCCGCAATATATAAGGATTCACGCAATCAGGCGAGATTCTTTGATGCCGCAGCTGCGCAGGCAGTTGCCGATGCGGTCAAGGGGCAGAGAGGCACTCTTTCCGAGGTCAAAAAGACTTATAAATTCAAAGCTCCCCCCGCTGCCTACGACCTGACGGAGCTTCAGAGGGATGCCAACAAAAAATACGGCTATTCCGCAAAACAGACTCTTTCGCTCATGCAGAGTCTTTACGAAACACATAAGCTTCTTACCTATCCGAGAACTGATTCGAGATATATAACAAAAGATGTTGCCGCAACTCTTCCCGAAAGACTGCGTGCAATCGCAATCGGGCCCTACAAGGATTTTGCAAATGCAATTCTCCGTTCGAAACCTATTCAAACAAAATATATCGTGAATGATGCAAAAGTAACCGACCACCATGCGATCATTCCCACAGAGCAGTATGTTGACCTGGGTAAACTCACCCGTGAGGAAAGACATATTTATGATTTGGTTGTCCGCCGTTTTCTGGCGGTTTTAAGTGCGCCGTTTGAATATGACGAAATGCAGGTAACGGTTACAATCGGCAAGCATAAATTCTACACAAAGGGTCAGGCAGTCAAGTCCGCAGGTTGGAAGGCGCTTTATGATTCATCACTTTCGGAGGATGATGACGGCGACGACGATGTTGTTTCACAGCAGCTGCCCGCCCTTTCACAGGGTCAGCCTGTTTTCCCGAAGGGTGTCAGAATTGTTGCGGGTAAAACCACTCCTCCCGCAAGATACACCGAAGCGACCCTTCTTTCTGCAATGGAAAATCCGACGGGTCAGGTTGATGACGGCTCGCTTAAGGATGCGCTCAAAACCGCAGGCGGTCTGGGTACACCCGCAACAAGAGCCGATATAATTGAAAAACTTTTTGATTCTTTCTGTGTTGAACGCAGAGGGAAAGAAATATTCCCCACCTCAAAGGGCAAACAGCTTATTGAAATCGTTCCGCCCGACCTCAAATCCGCAGAGCTTACTGCAAGATGGGAGCAGAGACTTTCTCTCATTGCGAAGGGCAGTGCGGACGATAAGAAATTCATCGAAGAAATGCGTGCATATGCAACGGCACTTGTTTCGTCCGTGAAGTCAAGCGAATCGAAATACAGACATGATAATATGACCCGTGAAGTCTGCCCCGAATGTGGCAAATACCTTCTTGAGGTTAACGGCAAAAAGGGCAAAATGCTTGTCTGTCAGGACAGAGAGTGCGGCTACCGTAAGAGCATTTCGGTTGTCACAAATGCAAGATGTCCCGAGTGTCATAAGAAACTTGAAATGCGCGGAGAGGGAGAGAAAAAATCCTTCTTCTGTGTCTGCGGCTACAGAGAAAAGCTCTCCGATTTCGAGAAGAGAAAAGAAAGCTCGGGTGCAGGCAAGAGAGATGTTGCAAAATATATGCAGCAGCAGTCGAAACAGAAAACCGCAAGCAATCCGCTTGCAGACCAGCTTGCAAAATGGATGGAGGAAAACAAATGAGGCGTTTTCTTTCTTTAGCATTAGCATTAATAATGATATTTTCACTTGCCTCGTGCTCGGATGACGGAGCAGGCGGGACGGTATCCTATGCGCTTGACGCCTCGCCCTCAACGCTTGACCCTCAGTATGCAGGCGATACCGCCGCACAGATTGTTATCAACAATGTTTTCGAGGGGCTTGTCCGTCTTTCCGGAAACGGCGAGGTTATTCCCGGTATAGCCGAAAGCTGGGAAATTTCCCCCGACGGTCTGACTTACACTTTCAAGCTTCGTCATGATGCAAAGTGGAAGTGTCCGAATGTTATAAAAAAGGAATTCGGCGAGGAGTTCTACAACAGATTTGATGTTGAGCCCATAACGGCGCATGACTTTGTTTTTGCAATGAAAAGAGCGGTTTCACCCGAAATCAATTCTTCTCTTGCACACCGTCTTTTTGCGATAGTCAACGCAACGGAGATTTATTCGGGAAAGCTCGGTGTTGATTCGCTCGGAGTTACCGCCCCCGATAATCACACTCTTATTATTAATCTCCGTGAACCCTGTAAAGATATGCTCCAGAGATTAAGTGAGAGCGTTTTTATGCCCTGCAATGAGGATTTCTATAATGCCATGGGCGGCAGATACGGTCTGACCTATAAGCATATTCTCTGCAACGGACCGTTCTATATCACCGCATGGGATACGGAGTCGCAGCTTATCATAAGAGAAAACAATGAATATATCCGTGCCCATGATGTTGTTCCCGAATCGGTAATTTTCAGCTATATTTCCGATTTGAATGAGATAGTAAACAAGCTTGAAGCTCAGTCGCTCGGTGCGGCGCTTCTGCCTCCCGACTGCAAGACCCCCGAGGGTACCGTTGTTGCGGGCGAAAACGAAAATTCGGTTTACGGTTTTATTTTCAACTGCTCGGACGAAAGCCTTAAAAATGCAAATATCCGAAAGGCTCTTTGTTCTTCAATCAACAGAAGTCTTTTTGCGTTTGACGGCATAAACGGAACTCCCCAGACGGGATTTGTACCGAAAAGCTGCACGGCAGGAAGCCTTAACTACAGAGCGGCTGTCGGTTCACAGACACCTGAAATAGTTTATGACAAGGACTCGGCCTCCGCACTCTGGAAAACAGGACTTTCAGAGCTTGGTGTCAGCAAGGTAACCGTCACGGTGCTTTGCCCCGAAGCTCTTGATTCCGCAGTCCGCAGACAGCTTCAGATATGGCAGCAGGCAATGGGAATAAGCCTTGCCGTTACCATAGAAAACGCAACTGCGGAGGAGATAACCAAGGCGGTTTCAAAAGGCGATTATCAGATTGCTCTCTCGGGAATAGAGTCCGAGTATGAAAGTGCGGTTGATTTCTTTGCTTCGCTTGAAAACGGAGGAGTATTCCGCTTTAATTCCGAGGAATACGGCATGATTATCGACAGACTTCTTCAGGTCGAAGGCGACAGCGAGCTTCTTGGCGGCTGTTTTACTGCCGAAAACTTCATCCTTCAGCAGGGAATCTGCTATCCTCTCTGTTCCCGTTCAAGCAGATTTGTAACCTCCGAAGAGGTTGAAGGAATCACCCTTCTCGGTTC
>JAZSDF010000115.1:0-38362 GCA_045531035.1 Acutalibacteraceae bacterium
ATATTGCTTGATGTGTCTGTAACTTCTGGGCATAAAAATTCCTCCTATGGTAGTTCCTTTAATTCTACCATAGGAGGGTGTTTTTTTCATTGTACGTTTTTTACGGACCTGTGCAATTTTCTGCACAGAGAATTCTTCGGGATTTCCATATTTATTTAATAAGTTTAACACACTCAAATGCGCTTCTCGTTGCGTCTGCAATTCTGCCAACCTTCTCGGCATCACCGATAAGGTAAACATTTTTCATTGTTGATCTTAATTCTTTGTAAAGTGTATTATCACTCTTTGCACCGAGAGAAAGAACAACAAAATCAGTTCCGATTTCTGTTTTACAGCCTTTTTTATCTTCAATAACGATTAATTTTTCTTTAATTGCCGTAAGCTTTTTTGACGGATAGAATTTTACATTTTTCTCATTGAGTCTCGGCAATATGTCGTTCACATGCTGATGCCACACATCCGGTGCAATTTCATCAGCCATCTCTACAACAATAACATCATTCGCCGTTACTGTAAGCAATTCTGCGGTTTCAAGTCCTGTCATGCCGCTTCCGATAACCGCAACTTTTTTGCCGGAAAGAGAAACGCTGCCGTCAAGAATTTCCGTTGTTGTATAAACATTTCCACGGTCACAGCCTTCAATAAATCTCGGCTTTGCAGCATATGCTCCCGTTGCGCAAACAACCGCATACGGCTGCATTTCTTCAACAAATTCTTTAGTCGCCTCGGTATTCATTATAAACTTAACACCGAGTTTTTCGCAGCTTGTATGTAAATCCTCAATGCACCAATAAAGCTTGTCCTTGTGAGGAGGTTTTACTGCAAGGTCTACCTGACCGCCAAGTTTATCACTCTTTTCTGCAACGGTAACATCAAAGTCTCTTTTGGCAAGAAGTTCTGCCGCTGTCAGACCCGCAGGACCTGAACCGATAACAAGCACCTTTCTGCCGTTGCCGTCATTTATCAGCTTATAGTCTTCGCTGCCGACAAAAGGATTGACAGCACAGTAACCGTGGTCGCCTATATAAGCGTTATTCTGCATACTTTCTATACAATAAAGGCAGCAGATACAGCGTTTTATGTCTTCGGGATGTCCGTTTTCAGCTTTCTTTGCCCAATATGGATCTGCAATATGAGGTCTGCCAAGCGAAACCATATCTTGTATACCTTCATTGAGCTGTGCTTCAGCCTGCTCTGGGCTTCTGATAAGGTTTGCTGCGATAACGGGTATGCTGACTGCATTTTTTACAGCCTGCGCCATATATTTTCTCCAGCCACATTCAAAGGAGGTAGGTTCAAGCCAATAGTTGAATGTATCATAAGATGCTGACGAAACATCAATAGCATCAACGCCTGCTTTTTCAAGCCTCTTTGCCATTTCGACACCTTCGTTCAGTTCATAACCCTTGCCCTTTTTTCCTATCATTGAATAACATTCGTCAACAGTAAGACGAACTATAATCGGAAAATCCTTACCGCATTTCTCTTTGATTCCCGCTATAATTCCAAGAATAAATCTCATTCTGTTTTCCAAACTGCCGCCGTATTCATCAGTTCGCTTGTTAGTGTTCGGCGATAAAAACTGCTGAAGAAGATAACCGTGAGATGCGTGAAGCTGAACACCGTCACAGCCTGATTTTTTTACTCTTTCTGCAGCATCAATAAAGTCGTTTATAAGATTTTTGATTTCTTTTTTGGTCAAAGCTCTGTTGTTACCGTCCGAAAAATAACTGTTCTCACATTTTGACGGTGCAACAACCCTCGGCACAAGGTGATGCTTCATAAGTAATTTACCTGCAGGAACAACCTTATAAAGCATATCCTTAAAAAACGGCATTGCTTTATCACACGCTATGCTCAGGGGCAAAGTACCGATAAGCAGACCCATATTCTGTCTGCCGGGATGATGAAGCTGAACAAAAATCTTTGAACCGTGAGAATGAATACGCTTTGCAAGTTCTGACATACCCTCAATCTGATAATCATGGCTCATGCCGAGCTGTGCAAATGCAGAGCCGCCGGTTACATCATTTACTCTTGTTATCTCGGTAATGATAAGTCCCGTGCCGCCCTTTGCTCTTTCTTCATAGTAATTCATGAGCTGCTCAGTTGTTCTGCCGTCAAACTGACCGAAATCCATGAGCATGGGTGCCATACAAATTCTGTTTTTAATTTCCGTATTGCCTATCTTAATCGGAGAAAAAAGAGTATCATACTTCATAGCGCACAAATCCTTTCTTTCAAAGCTTCTTATGTTCAGATTTTAACATTAATCTTTTTAAAACGCAATATCTTTATTGACACTTCAACAGCTTTGGAATTATAATATTGATATAATATAATGGTATTAAGGAGGAATATTTGTGGTTACAAACAAAAAAATAGTTCTTACGGGGGCAAACAGCGGAATAGGTTTGGAAGTTTTGAAAATCCTTGCCGCAGAAAAAACAAACAAAATTCTTGCCGTTGATATAAACGGCGATAAAATGAACGGTTTTTCAGACAATGTTATTCCGTTTATCTGCGATGTTTCTTCCAAAGAAAATGTAGATCTGATTTTCAGCAAAGCAAAAAAAGTATTTGGAAAAATTGATATTTTCTATGCAAACGCAGGATATCCCTACTATGAGCTTATGGATTACACTGATTGGGACAGAACAGCAAGAATGTTTGAAACCAATGTATATTCCCCTATCTATTCATATCAGAAATATGTTAAGCACCTCAACGGCAGAAAGGGTCATTTTGCAATAACAATTTCTGCAATAGGAAAAATGGCAATGCCCGGTTTTACAACATATTCCGCTTCAAAATTTGCAATGGAAGGCTTTCAGCAGGGAATCAGGTTTGAGCTTCCCAAAAATGTTAAACTCACCTGCCTCTATCCTATCGCAACCGACACAAACTTCTTTGCTGCAGCTAACGAAGAAAAATTTGAGCGTCCGTTCCCGGTGCAGAGCCCTGCTGTTGTTGCAAAGAAAATGGTTAAAGGCATTGAAAAAGGCAAAAAGAGCGTTAATCCCAGCTTTCTTTTCACACTTTCAGGGGTTCTTTTTGCAATTCTTCCTCCCGTTAAAAAAATATACCTTGCTCTTGAAAAGAGTAAGCTTAAGAGATTCGCCGGAAAAATCGGAAAACATGTTGATTAAATTCAAATATATAATTAATCCTGACTTCACAACAGAATTCAAAAAAGAGTTGTTTTATTATGTTATCTATAATCTGTGAATTCGTTGCATTGGCAAGGTCATGATCGGATATTTTAAATCTCTTTGAGTGAATTTAAAGGAGCTTGTATGAAAGATAAAAAAATAAGATTCGGTATAGTCGGTACCGGTGTAATTGCTCACCGCTTTGCGCAAGCAATCAGAAATGTTCACAATGCCGAACTTGTTGCAGTTGCATCGAGAACAAAAGAAAATGCAGAGAAATTCGGCGATGAATTTGAAATCCCCGTTCGCTTTGACAGCTATGAAAAAATGGCACAGTCTGATGCAATTGATGCGGCATATATCGCTGTCCCTCATTCGGGGCATATCGGATGCTCATGTCTTATGATGAATCACGGAAAACATGTGCTATGTGAAAAACCCATGGCTGTAAATGCTGCAGAGGCAGAAGAAATGTTCCGCTGTGCAAAAGAAAACAATGTTCTTCTGATGGAAGCAATGTGGGCAAGGTTAGTGCCGGGTACAATAAAAATGCTTGAAATTGTTGAGAACGGTATTCTTGGTGACCTACTCGGTGTTGAAGGTAAATTCTGCTATACGATGGATGAGGACGAAATGGACCACCACGTTTTCAAACCCGAACACGGCGGCGGATCGCTTCTTGACGTAGGCGTTTACGGTCTGAATTTTTCAAGCTGGTATCTCGGAAAGGATATTGAAGAAATCAATGCACAATCCGACATTTATAACGGCGTTGACAGTCATACGTGTGTTCTTCTTAAATATAAAAGCGGAGCAATTGCGGATTTGTCAAGTGCAATTCTGCTCAGGAAGCCAAACGAAGGTTATATTTACGGAAGCAAGGGATATGCTCACCTGTCCAGATTCTATGCACCGCAGGAAATCAAAATATTCCTTAATAACGGAGAGACACAAATAATATCCGTACCTTATATAGGTAACGGCTTTGAGGAACAGATAACCCATTTCAGCGAATGTATTATCAATAACCTGAAGGAAAGCACTGTTGTTACACATGAGCAAACACTTTATATAACAAAACAGATGGATAAAATCAGAAAACTCACAGGTGTTGAATACCCTCAGGATAAATAACATTTCAAACCGATGATATATATTGTTTCGGGCAGAAAAAACAGATAACGAGAAAACCACTTCACCTATTGATGAAGTGGTTTTATTTATGTCTTTTTATTAAAATGAAGTTCCTTCATTCCTTCAACCTCATCACAGATTGCTTTGAGATTACAGGTGTTACAGTCAAAAACTATATTATTCATAACATGATTGAGTGTTTCTGCAATCGCATAGTTTTTCTCTGCAATTTTTTCCGTCACCGTATAATCCGCTTCAGGAGCGGTTATGAATATTACCTTGACACCCTTTACGGCAGGAATTTCTTTATATTTTTCAATCAGTAAAGAGCCGATTTTCTTAAAACTCACTCCGTCTTGGATGGCTTTTTTTGAAACACGCACCGCTTCCTTATGAGAACGCGAAGTGCTTCGAATCATATAGCCATCGGGAAAGGTGTGATATTTAACATAATCAATCTTTTTTATCAGATTATACGCTTTCTGCTCATCGCCGTTATCCTCTATCTGCACAAGTGTTATGCGTGCAAATCTGCAATTATCTCTGATTTCTCCGAGGTCGTCGCCGATAAGAATAATACCGTCGGAAACATCATCGGATGTGACAAGATTAAAGCCGACTCCATCAAGCTCAAAAGCGGTGTCACGTCTCATTATCACCTGATTCTGCCCTAAATCGGGCCAGGAGTCACTTTTTGAAAACTCTTTTGTGAAAAAATCCGATATAAGCTTTTCGGTATCAAGAATCAATGAATCAAAAAATTTCATCAGAGCTTTTTATCCCTTTTCATGGTGTCATAATGCTTACCGAGAATGTCATAAACCTTTCGGATAAGCTTCATATCAAGATTAAAGAAATAGATTATGAAGGTTACAACAAACAAAGCGAGCAACACACCGAGAATTATAAAAATAACTTCCATATTATTTATCCAGACCTTTCTGGCGTGCATATTCAGCCGCACCGAGAGCACCCATAAGCTGCGGGTCGGTTGAAAGCTCAACGACCTTGATTTTCAGGACTTTTTCAATGGCTTTCTTAAGACCGTCATTCTTTGCACAACCGCCTGTGAGTGTTATGCTGTCGGTTGCACCTGCTTTTTTAGCCATAACAAAGCATCTCTTAGCAACTGCAAGCTGAATACCTGCCGCGATTTCATCCATGGGTTTGCCTTCTCCAACGAGAGAAATAACTTCACTTTCGGCAAAAACAGTACACTGAGCAGTGATGGGAATTGTATTCTTGGCTTCAAGGGAAAGCTTTGAAAATTCAGGAAGAGTCATTTCAAAAGCATTGGCCATTGCTTCATAGAATCTGCCTGTACCTGCGGCACATTTATCGTTCATTGCAAAATTTTTAACCGTTCCGTCGGTATCAATTGAAATGCCCTTGACATCCTGACCGCCGATATCAATAATTGCCTTGACCTCGGGATTTGTAACATGAACTCCCATTGCATGACAGCTTATTTCTGAGATATTTTCATCGGCAAAGGGAACTTTATTTCTGCCGTAGCCTGTACCGATAAGATATGTAAGTTCTTCTGCCGAATTAAGGCCGTCAACCTGTGCAACTGCATCGTTGAGAGCGATTTCAGCACTTGCAACGGGATTTATTTTGCTTCTGTTTGTGACGTTGGCAACCATTTTGCCGTTTTCATCAATAATGACGCATTTTGTATAGGTTGAGCCGACGTCACATCCGCCGAAATATTTCATAATAACATTCTCCTTTACCAAGCTAAATCGTCTTCAAAGTCAACGAGTGAGGGGTCAAGAGGCTCCTCCTGAAGAACAGTCTGCATATATTTATTGACCTGTTCACGCATATCACGTCTGGAAATCGTCCTTGGGTCCATAAGGTCCTGCTTAACCCAGATAAAGTTGATATTTCTTTCTCTCGCCTGGTCATCGAATATACCTGCAAGACCGTCCATTCCCTTGCACGAAATCTGGTCATACATGATAACCGTATCGGCATCATATTCTTCAACGATTCTCCAAAGCTCGTCAACTACATTTCTGTAACCGCCTTTGGTATGCTTACGCATAATCGAACGCTGGTATGTTTTGGCAACGTCCTTAAGAGCCTGTTCTTTATCTTCAGTATTATATTTGATATAGGAAATCATCGTTTCCATATCCATAACAACATTCATACCCCAGCAGTTTTCAAGCCAGTTTGCAAAGCTTGTATAATAGTTTGCGGGGCAACTCCACACAACCGCACGGTGGCGCATTTCCTTTGAAACGGCTTCTTTCTTTTCATAAGCCTTCAGCATCAGCTTATTGACCTTTTTATCAACCTTAAGGAAGCGTTTGTCTGCACCGCCCGAAAGATTGAAATAATAGATTCTGTAAAGCCAGAATGCCGCACCTGTCATCTGAGGATAGGGAGTTTTGTTAATATCCCATTTTTCAAGCTCATATTCAAGCTGTTCATTTGATGTTCTGAGAGCTTCAAAGAAAACATCCCAGTCAAATTTTTCGCCTGTCTGTTCTTCAATAAACTTTATAAGCTCCTTGACCTCTTCAACCGCATATTCCTGAACATCCTCGTCGTTATAGCGAAGCGGAATGTTGAAAAGATGAACGGGAAGGTTGAGCCTTCTGTCAAGAAAGGTTGAGTTCATAACAGAGCCGTCGCACGGCATATTCGTCGCAACCATGCAGCAACCCATTTTAGGATAGTCATCCTCAATTGCAACGCCTGCCTCGGCACTCGGAAGCGGACAAACATCGGCAGGCACGCCGAAACTTTCAGTCACTTCAAGGTAAGGCGGAGTTATCTGCTGGTCAACCATTGAGGTGAGGAAAATGGGAATTGTCTGCAAAGGAATAACCGTCAGATTCGGGAAACCCGAAAAAATTTCGTTGGGAATAATCTCATCAGTGAGAACAATTTTCTTTGAAAGCTTATTGTTCGGATTAATTTTTTCATCCGCAACAAAAGATGTGTGAATAAGTCCCGTTGCGTGTTTTACAATCATATTAAAATGGAGATGCACAATGCGAAGATGTGTGCCTCTCAGACCCGCTGTGTGTCTGTCAACAAATGACGGTGTTGAAAGATACGACGCCATCCATCGGTATTTCCACAGACCCCTGACTGTTGAAATCGGTGCTTTGAGCACCATAACTATCATGTCTTTCCAGGTAACAAGCCAGCGGTAGTAGTCATACATTGTATCTTTAAATCCGCGCCATTCTCTGTGCTTGAGTACAGCTTTACGGTCTTTTGAGTAGAGCTTACCGAGGTCAGCCATCTTTCTTCGCCTGCCTTTCCTTCTGGATTTTCTTAATTTCAAGGCTTTCAACAAAAGCCTGAACTCGGGTGCGGAGCTGTCCCGATGCCGAAGCGGTATACTGCCTATCAACCGCCGCGGTAGGCACTCCGTAATCATTGCTCATAACATAAGATGCAAGAGCTCTTTCGTAGCCCCAGTATTCGCAGAATTTGAGCTGTTCATACATAACGCCGTCTGCATGATATTCGTCAACAAGGTGCTTTACATAATCTCTGCGCTCCTGCACCTTCTCGTGACTCATATATCTGGGGCATTGGCTTGTTTTAAGATAATGCAGACAAATCTGCGTCAAAATATCATCGTCGGGGTTGATTTTGATTTCTTCCCTGCCGGGCATTGAGCCGAAGCAATATCTGTCGGCAACAACAAGTGCACCGCTGTCTTCGATAAGTGCAGTGAAATCCGGGTCATCCATTTCCGAACCTACAACAACGATTTTTGCCCTGAAATTCTTCTTTATGTCAGGTTCACGTGTTTTAAGCTCTTCTGCTGTTTCACGAAGCATAGGAAGAATGAGTGACTTGGGGCAACAGTATGTAACAAGACTGAGAATATGATATTCATAACCGGTTATGCGGGGGTTATCTTCCTTTCGGTAGTTACCGATTTCGGTCATAAGACGGCAGACCTCGTTATGCTCCTCAACCGCTTTGAGAAGTGCCTCATCGGAGGTGTCAACGCCGTAAACTTCGGTCATTTTGTTGAGAATTTTATTTCTTGTCTGGGTAACATAATGCTTTACTGTATGGTCCGCAATTTTGAAAGGCATATCAAGAAAAGATAAGAAAAACTTATCGTTTTCAACAAGATTGAGCAATTCAAAATGCTCTGCTGTCCTGTTCATTTCGGAGCAGGTTTCGCTTGCGAGAAGTGCATCGAGGAAATTGTATCCACCTTCAATTGCACGCTCTAAAATTGCCTTTGAAAAACCGCAGAGAAAGTTGCTCATATAATAGGTCGCAATATCCATCGAACCCGTACGGGGCGCACGGAGTCTGACAGAAAAACAGTTGCCGCAGTTGAGAAGAACCTCCGGAATATGGTAACAGGTGTAGCCGAGAGCAATACCTCCGTCAGCCTTTGCTTTCTGCACAAGAGCATTGTTTGCTTCCTGAAGCAGATTTTCAAATTCATAAAGATGTTTTAAATCTCTCACTTTAAAATCTCCATTTCAATAAGAGCTTTTCTTGCGCCCTCAACAACATTTGAATCATCGGGCAACTTTGTTATATCCCTGCCTTCAATATCATAAATCGCAAGGTTTGAATCGTTCGGAATATATGACAAAACAGGGATACCGTTTGTATCAATATAAGGGATGACGCTTTCATCGGGTATTCTGTTGATTATTGCTCCGATTTTTTTATACATTACAAGCTCATCGGCAACACTCTTGATAGTTGAAATAACCTGAGTGCCCTTTTTACTTGCATCGGTGATAAGAAGAAGGTGCGAAACCTTTTCCATAACACGGCGGTTAATCTGCTCTATGCCTGCCTCACCGTCAATAACAACATAGTCAAATTCGTTCGAAAGAATACTGATAACTTCCTTAAGATAGGTGTTTATTTTGCAATAGCAGCCTGCACTTTCAGGTCTGCCGACTGCAATAAAAGCAAAGCCGTCTGTTTCAACAAGAGCATCAAAAATCTTGTATCGTGCATCGCCGAGAAGCTCAATTGCAGCCCTTGTCTGACCGTCTTCAACTGTTTCGACAATCTCTTTGCGAATATCGTCTATTGTCATCTTAACATCAATGCCAAGTGCGGTTGAAAGACCTACTGCTGGATCGGCATCAATGGCGAGTATTTTTTTATCGGGATAAGCCTGCACAAGGAGCTTGACTATTGCTGCGGAAATCGATGTTTTACCAACTCCGCCCTTACCCGAAAGTGCAATTATTGTTGCGTTTTCTTTCATCACAAATCACTCCCAAGTGTATATTCTAATGTATTATAACATTAGTATACAAAGTTTGCAAGGAAATTAAATTAGTGTAACGTTCACAATTTCACAAAAATGCCAATCAATCTTTTTGCAGGAACGGAAGAACTTTAAATACAGCAATATTTTTTATCTGATTCTGAAATAAAACCCATGATGCCGATTGTTTTTTTCTGTATTTATGCTATAATTTTATCAGTAAACATGAACTTGCAGGTGATAAAATGAACTTTGATTAAGCATATTCAGCAAGAAGGTTGTATAAATAAAGAAAGGTATCAGTGTTATGATAATCAAAAAAATTCTTTCCTTGCTTATTTGCATATTGCTGACAGTTTCCTCAGTCAGCGTTTATTCATATGCAACCGACGGCAAATCCCTTAACACACCGTCAATAATAAACACGACAGAAGAGATTACAGGCATATTTGTAAATTATTTTGCAAAGCTTATCAACAGAATTAAAGGTACAGACGAAACCGACATACCCTCAGCAACAGTAAACCCTCATTCGTGGATTGAATATAACGGTGAACCGATTGAAAACCCCGAACAGATATTGACCGCAGAAACATGGGTTGCAAACGAAATTGCTTTTGAAAGCGAAAAGGTATACGCCGACCCGTTCAACAACGTTGACGTAGAACTGCAGCTTTGGGGCAACGGCAGATTATATAAAATCCCTGCTTTCTGGGACGGCGGCAATGTCTGGAAAATCCGTTTTGCTTGTCCTTCGGCAGGTACATGGTATTTCAGAACCGTCTGCACAGACAGCGAAAACGCTTCACTCAACGGAAGAACGGGTAAGGTTAACTGCTCCGAATACAGCGGTGAAAACGAAATTTATAAGCACGGATTTGTCACAACCAATGCAGGAAAAAAGTATTTCACTTATGATGACGGAACTCCGTTTTTCTACCTTGGCGACACACATTGGAGTCTCGGTGACGAAACAGTTGATATGGTTAAAACAATCTGCGAAAAGCGAGTTTCGCAGGGCTTCACCGTATATCAGAGCGAGCCTATCGGAGCTAAGTTTGATTTCACAAACGGCATAACCGAAGATGATATGGCAGGTCTTGCAGATTATGACGAGAAGTTCCGCATCATTGCCGAAAACGGTCTTGTTCACGCAAACGCACAGTTTTTCTTCTCCTATTTTATTGAACCTCTGATTTCAAACAACGGCGGTTTCAACGGTGATGAGCTGTCCGATTCGGCAAAAGCTTACCTTGAAAAAGCCTGCCGTTACTGGGTCGCAAGATACGGTGCATATCCCGTTATCTGGACTCTCGGTCAGGAGGTTGACAACGATTTCTATTGGAGTGAAACAAACCATCCCGAATGGGGGCTGAAAAACAACCCTTACAGGCTTGTTGCGGAATATATAGCAAAATATGATGCTTACGACCATCCGCTTTCGCCGCACCAGGAGAATACCGGTGAAACCGTTGCTTACGGCAACGGAGAAGGAGCAAGCGATAAATGCAGGATTTATTACAGAGATGCCTACCCCTCTTGCTTCAGGAATGTCAAAGCACATAATTTCTATGCTGCACAGTGGCATCCCACCAAAACGGAACAAATCAATTTCAACATAGGTAAAGACTATTGGTACAATTCGCAGGGCAAACCCGTCATCAATTACGAGGGACAGTATTGCTATCTCTGGACAAAGAATTTCGGCTCACGAATGCAGGGCTGGGTTGCATATCTCAACGGAATGTACGGCTACGGCTGGGGCGGTCACGATACATGGAGCTATCTCAACATCTATGACGAAGAAAACGACAGCTCCGACGGCGTTGACATCATAACAAGCGAAGAGAAAATCAACGCAACCTGGCAGGATGCGCTTGAATACGAAAGCTCATATCAGGTCGGCTATATGCGTGAGTTTTTTGAGGAAGCAGAGTGGTATAACCTCATTCCCAGATTTGATAACAGAGCCTATTTTGTTCCCGCAAACAACGTTTATTATTCATACGCAAGCAACGAAGGCAACACGGAAATCGTTATATATTTCTATTCATTCACCGATGAATCCGTTGCTCAGAAAGCTAACACAAAATTCTACGGCGGAATAAAAACAGGTACAGTCGGGAACCTCGTTCCGAACGGAAGCTATACCTATCAATGGTTTGACCCGATATCAAACGAATACTCGGAAACATTTGAATTCACAGCTACAAAATTCGGCACATGTTATATCGGTGACAGACCTGAAGCAACGGACATGGTTCTCCTTATCCGTGCCTGCAATTAATAGTTTATTACACTTTACTTATCTGATTATCAGTGATATAATGCAACGGTAAATGAAACGGAAAGGATATGATAAAATGAATTATATCGGATATGCATTGCTTGCTTTATTGGCTATATTTATTGTTCTTCTTGCTGTTGCGGCAATCAGGGCGGTTATGATTAAAGCAAAAGCCAACACAAATACACCCGCAATCAACCCGACCGAAAAAGAAGCAGAAGAATATGCAAAAAAGCTTTCTGCAATGGTTCAGGTCCCCACAATTTCTCTCAGAGGCAACACCGACCTCACACAGTTTTATAAGCTTCATGAAGTTATGAAAGAAAACTTCCCGCTTGTATTCTCAAAACTTGAAAAAACAGAAATTGACGGAAATCTTCTTTTTCGTTGGCCCGGTAAAGATTCAAAAAGAAACGGTATACTCCTTATGGGCCATCAGGATGTTGTAACGGCAGACGAACCCAACTGGGAAAAAGACCCGTTCTCGGGTGAAATTTCAGGCGGAAACATCCATGGAAGAGGCACAATGGACTGCAAATCAACGGTTTTCTCCGAATTCCAGGCAATCGAGGAGCTTCTTGCGGAAGGTTATGAACCTCCCTGCGATATCTATCTGTCTTCATCGGTTGACGAAGAAATATCAGGCAACGGTGCTCCCACGCTTGTGAATCATCTCAAATCAAAAGGAGTTCATCTTGATGTTGCTATGGACGAAGGCGGCGCAATTCTCAAAAACGCACTTCCTACCATGGAGGGCTGGTGTGCCGCAATCGGTGTGCTTGAAAAAGGATATATCGACCTTAAGGTTATCGCAAAAGGCAAAGGCGGACATTCTTCAACACCCAAAAGCAACACTCCGCTCGCAAGACTCTCAAAATTTGTTGCCGATATTGAAAAAGATAAGCCTTTCAAGGCGGAAATTTCAGGCCCTGTTTATGCTATGCTTGACCAAGCAGCTCCCCTGCTCGGCTTCCCTCTCAGAATGGTGCTCGGAAACATGTGGCTTTTTAAAGGTCTGCTCACAAAGATTTTGCCTATAGTTTCACCCATGTGCAACGCTTTTGTTAAGACAACCTTCTGCTGCACAATGGCTGAGGGTTCACACACAGCGAATGTTATTCCGTCGGAAGCTTACATAGTATGCAATCTTCGTCCTTCACCTCATCAGAACGCAGAGCAGTCACTCGCCGTTCTTAAAAAGTATGCCGACAAATACAACCTGGAATTTGAAGTTATCCATGCAAGAAGCGCTTCAAACTGCGTTGACTGGAACGGCGAAGAATTCGGCTATCTCAAAAAATGCCTCAACGAATGTTATCCCGAAGCAGGTGTTATCCCCTATCTTATGACAGGCGGTACAGACTGCCGTCACTATGAAGAGATTGCAGATAACTGTCTTCGTTTCTGTCCCATCAAAATGAGCAATGAACAGCTCGCAGCGATGCATGCCGCTAACGAAAGCATCGGTGTTACCGAAACCGCACACTGCGTCAAGTTCTACAAGCACTATATTAAAAATCATAAATAACGCAAAAAAGGCTGCCCTTATTATCCGGGACAGCCTTTTTTACTTATTTCTATTGTAAATTGGCCGCCGATTATGATAAAATAAAAACAACAAACAAGAAAGAAGATGATATTCATGAAACCCGTCAGTTTTTATCTTTTAACCGATACTCATTATTTTGAGACTTCTTTGGGAGCTGAGGGTAAGGCGTTTGATGAATACATGAAAAAAGAGCAATATTTCATGATTGAAAGCGGTACAATAATAAAAACAACTTTTGAACGTATTGCAGAAGATAAAGAAACAGAAATTGTCATAATCCCCGGAGACCTCACCAAAAACGGCGAACTTGAAAGTCATAAAAGTTTTATCAAAGAGCTTTACAAACTCAAAGAAAGCGGTAAAAAGATTTTTGTTATAACCGCAGGCCATGATTACGGCAATTCTTTTGCGTTTAAAAACGACGAAAGAATTGAAGCGGAAGGTACACCTTTTGAAATACTGACAGAATTGTATAAAGATTTCGGTTACGGCGAAGCAATAGCTTTTGATGAAGCTACTCACTCCTATGTTGCAGAAATCACCGACGGTGTGAGGATGCTCGGTATCTGCTGTGACAGTTTGAACCAGCCGAAAGGAGCCATGGATGAAAGACACTTGGCTTGGGCAAAAGAGCAGATTGACAAAGCAAAGCAAGAAGGTTGTTCAATCTTTGCAATCTGCCATTATCCGATTATCCCCTCTGTACCTGTTTTTGACCTGGTGGGAGATGCCAAAATAAAAGAATGGCGCAAAATTGCATCATTCCTTGCAGACAACGGAATAGAAGTTGTTTTGACGGGACACATGCACATTCAAAGCATAAATGAGTTTTACAGCGAAAACGGTAACAGACTGATTGAAATCTGCACTTCTTGCCTTGTCGGAAGCCCCGCAAAATACAGAAAAATAACTGTTAATGACAAATCCGTCATGACAGTTGAAACATATAATGTTGAAGACTTCGGTTGGGATATGGACGGTCTCGGTGTTCAGGAATATTTTGACAATCAGTTCGGTCATGCAATCGTTACCAGAGTTTTCAACGCACTCAGCGGAGGAAATGGGGCTGTTAAAGTACTGAAAACTCTCGGTAGAAAGGTTCTTTCAACAGCAAAAATCGGCTCCCTCGCCCGCTTGATGTTTATTAAAGCAGATCCGTCTTTAAAAAATAAAAAGCTTACTGATTTTATAGCCGATATCGGACTTTGTATTTTCTCGGGAGACCAGCCTTTTGTTGAAGGAACGCCCGAGTATAATCTTATTTCAGATTTTCTGAACAGATTTTCATTTGTAATAAGAAAAATCGAACCGAAGCTTGAGAAAGACGGAGTGAAAATCAATCTCAAAGATATGCTTCTTAACACAGTCGGAAACAATAAAGGATTTTCCGATTTGAACGCAGAATTTGTTCTTAAGTAAATATAAAAAAAGCAATTCACCCCATACTATTTCGTCAGACACATCAGCTTTATCAAATTCAAGGAGAAAAATATGACACAAAAAGAAAAAATGTTTTCGGGAGATTTATATCTGCCCGGTGACGATGAAATAATGGAAGAACAGCTCAAGTGCCTTGACAGGCTTTATGATTTCAATCAAACAAGACCGACAGAGCAGAAAAAACGCGACGAAATGCTCAAAGAGATGTTTGCCGAAATCGGTGAAAACTGCTATATTGAACCTCCACTTCATGCCAACTGGGGCGGTAAGCATTGTCATTTTGGAAAAGGCGTTTATGCAAATTTCAATCTGACGCTTGTTGATGATACACATATTTATGTGGGCGATTTTACTTTGTTCGGACCGAATGTAGTTGTTGCAACTGCAGGTCATCCGATTGACCCCGAGCTTCGCGAGAAAACATATCAGTATAATTTCCCTGTGCACATCGGAAGAAACTGCTGGATTGGTGCAGGCGCGGTTATAGTGCCGGGTGTCTCAATCGGCGACAATGTTGTTATCGGTGCGGGAAGCGTTGTTACAAAAGACATTCCGTCAAATGTTGTTGCGGTCGGAAATCCGTGCAAAGTTCTACGCGAAATCAGCGAACACGACAAAGAATATTATTTCAAGGATAAAAAAATCAGTTATTCCGATTTATAAAACACAGCTGTCTTACTCCGTGGGTAAGACAGCTGTGTTTATTATAGTATTATTCTTTTCTGTAATATTCCCGACAACCTTTTCAACAATTACATAGGGAGCATCGAATTCGTTATCCGATATCTGAGCTTCACATAGATATTCAAGATGTATGTAATGTTTTCCGTTTCTCGGCTTTTTAAAGGTGTTACCCGTTAACACAAGCTTTCCGTGAACATATTCGGTTGAATTATCATCCATAACCTTCGGAGTATATCTGATAACGGGTGCATTTCCCCACATTTCAGCATATTCGCAACCTTCAACATAATTGTTTCGGAAAATAATTTCTTTTGTATATCCCGATTCAAACCAGAAATTGCAGTCGTCTTCAATAAGAAGTGCTGGACCCCAGAGGTTTCTGAAGCTGTTGTTTTCAATCAAGACCTTACCTCTTGTTGTGCAGAGAATTCCCCTGCCCGAAGTTGGCCCGAAATCACATCCGGCAACATGAAGATTCGGAGTCCATGTTGCATTTTCAACAACATCCTTATCAAGTGTAATACCGTCGGGAATATTATCGATAAACAATCTGATATCGGTATCATTCAGTCTTTTATAGTCAACAACGGTTGCTTCATTATATGGAATAAGAGTATCCCATTTTATAAAGTCAAGTTCATCGCCTTTTTCAAAAGCCTGAAATCCCCACGATTCATCGTGCATAAAACGAACTGTTATGCTGTTTTCGGATTTATTTTGTTCAATAATACGCAGATGTGTTCCGTGAACATTCACATAGTCATCCTGCGCACCCCATGCCTTGCACGAATCAATAACAAGATTTCCTCTGCACCCTGAAAACTGAAAGAAATCAGCCGTACTCGCAATTGTTCTTCCTTCTGCGGGAGTAAAATCACAGTTTTTATATGTCACATTTTCGCAAAACTGAGAAACCATTCCGAGACCGTGCATAAATTTTATGCGAAGATTTTCAAAACAGAGATTTTTACATCGGTTAAAATATGCACCCGTCTGGTCACGAATGATATTTCTCGTCTGAAAAATGCATCCCTCTTTAAAATCAGCATCCTTATTTTCAAGCCAAACTTTCAGAGTATATTCATCAATTTGTTCTATTTTATCAAACCTGAGATTATCTCTTCTGAAATCACGGCATTGTTTTGTTACAGGGTTATAAACCTTGATATATCTTTTGTTACCGTAGCTGTAATCTTTCCAATACGGATTTCCGTTTTTATCGGTTTCACCCTGCCAAATCAAATTGTTATCCTCTGCTCTGAAAAGACAGTCAGGGTTGATTTTTATAACGCAGACTCCGTTATCATTGGACAAAACCTTAAATTCAGACATTGTAGGACAAGCATAATCAACGGTAAGATTTTTAACGGTAATATTTTCACAGTAATCAAAGAGGAACGGAGTCATTTTTCCGTGAATAATAACCGAAGCACCGTTACCGTCAATGACAATATTTTTTCTGTTTTTTAAAAACATTGCAGTGCATCGCAAGCCGTTTGGGTTTTCATGTTTTTTTGCGGTATTTGTGCAGTAATATCCTTCGAATTCAAATGAATCGTCCTGTTTAATATGATAAACCTTACCCTTTTCAAGAGTAAGGTTTTCGCCGTCATTAACATTCAAAAATAAATTGCAGAGTTCATTATATACTTTCATATAATCACCTTATCCAAGCAGAACATCGGTTGCAAGCATTACGCAGAAACCAACGAGAAGAGCATACGTAGCGCCTCTTTCGCTTTCATGATGCGTTTCGATTACCATTTCATCGCTTACAACATAAAGCATTGTTCCGCCGGCAAACGCAAGTGCATACGGAAGAATTGCAGAAGCAAAGCTTACAGCAAAGTAACCGATTAATGTGCCGATAACTTCAACTACACCCGTAATAATCGCAATAAGGAATGTTCTTCGTGGTTTTACGCCTGCCGAAAGCATAGGGGTTATGATAACCATTCCTTCCGGAACATTCTGAAGAGCAATACCCAGTGCGATAATAAGTGCTCTGGAATTATCTCCCGACCCGAAACCGACACCTGCTGCAATACCCTCGGGAAGATTATGTATTGCTATCGCCATAACAAAAAGCAAAACCTTGCTGAGATTTGTTTTTTTATGAGCTTCTATATCCGAGCCGGCAAGTCTGTGAAGATGAGGGACAAGCTTATCTATAAGATTAAGACAGACTGCACCTGCAAAAATGCCGACAATTGTTTTAATAAGTCCGTATTTTCCGCCGTATTCAAGTGAGGGAATTATCAGACCGAGAACAGCCGCCGCAAGCATGACACCTGCCGCAAAAGATAATACCATATCCGAAAGTTTATGCGATATTCCCTTGAAAAGAAAACCTATAACAGCACCGATTACCGTTGCAC
The DNA here is from genome assembly GCA_045531035.1 of Acutalibacteraceae bacterium. Lineage (GTDB taxonomy): Bacteria > Bacillota > Clostridia > Oscillospirales > Acutalibacteraceae > CAG-177. Next base: position 17,855 of record JAZSDF010000115.1, read on the forward strand.
CGCCTACACCTAACGCAGTTAACAAAACAAGCTCCATGTTTCACACTCCTTAAAATGCCATCAAAACACTCGCCGCAAAAGAAATCACGGCGGCAATATATTCTCTTGTTTCTATTTTTTCTTTCCGCACAGCAGAAATCAGTGTTGAGAAAAGCATAACTCCGCCCGTAACAAGCGGATATTGAACGGAAGCGGGAAGATGAACAAGAGAAATAAGCAGGAACAGATTTCCTATGCCGTTGAATACACCGTATCCCGATGCAAAAAGAAATTCTTTTCCTTTGATAACAGGAATTTTCTTATGTTTTATCAACAGCCACACCGCACAAATAACAACGGTCACAAGACTTGTAAGCATCATAAATCCCGAGCTGTCGGAATGAGGCAAATCGGATGACTGATGAATTTTTGATATGACACCTGCAAGACCGTTGAGGACAAAAACAGCCATATAGTAAACGATTGCCTTCTTATCCTGTTTTCCTTTTTTGATATTCAAAAGGACAGAAACAACAATCAAAACACAGCAAACAACCTTAAATACGGTTAATTCTTCATTATAAAATCCGACACCGAGAACAAACGGCAGAAGCATACCGCCAAGCATCGAAAAAACGGAATACACCGAAAGATTTGCAACTGCAAATGCCTTCATGCTGAAAACCGTCATTGCAATTCCGGAAAAAGCGTATATAACAGACATCAACAGACTGAAAGCCGTTATTTCAACCTTAAAGCGGCTGATAATCAGCATAATAGCAACAATCACAACACTTTTATAAAGAGAAAATTCAAGTGCCGATTCAAGACTTTCGCCCCTGCTTTCTTCAAATCTCTGATTAAACAAAAACTGCAAAGAAAAAAGGACAACGGCAATTATAACAAGAAAATAGTACATTATTTTTTCCTTATCCATTCATTTATTAAATTTTATCTCAGAAATATTAACATAATTTTATCTTTTTTTCAATATAAAATCTTGACTGTAATTTATTTTAATCTATAATTTAGTTATCAAAGGCAAAACAGAATATAAAGTTCTGAGTGTTCTTTGCATAATATTTCCTTGCAGAATCAGAAATTATATTGTCGGTTCGCTTTATGCCAAACAAATCAAAAGGAGAATAATATGAACATTTTACAGAGTATTACAGCCTTTTTTACATCAATTATTATCTTCATCTGTGTTTCGCTTGATATCCCCTGCTATCCCATGGGTCAGAAAATTGACATGGACAAATTCACCGAAACATTTACAGAGGAGTTTGACGATGAACTCGACAGAAATGTATGGTCAGGGCATTATCAGTACGGCACTGCTTCCGAAGCAAGAAAAGGAAGCTACTGGAATCAGTATCTTGCAAAAACCGAAAACGGTAATCTTGTTATCCCCGTAACTTATCTTGCAGACGGTATGGGCGGTAAAGGTGCAGGCTGGTACTCCGCAGGCATTGATACCGATTCGGATTCCCCCAAGGGTTTCAGCCAGAAATTCGGTTATTTTGAGTGCAGATGCATACTACCTAAAGGTTCAGACATATGGAGTGCTTTCTGGCTGATGAATGACGGAGTTTATGATGAGGACGGAAACGGAAAAGACGGAACGGAAATTGATATTTTTGAAAGCGACTGTTACGGAGATTTCCCCGAAAATGCCATAACCTCAAATCTTCATTTTGACGGATACGGCGATGCACATCAAAAACACGGCGCAACAAAATTTCTTATAAAAAATAATCCATACAAAGAATTCAACACCTACGGACTTGAATGGAATGAAAATGAATATATTTTCTATATTAACGGCGTCGAAACCTTCCGCACAGACTTTGGCGGAGTAAGTCAAAACGAAGAATATCTCATTCTTTCTGTTGAAATGAAAGGCGAAAACGGTATTCCCTCGGAAAGAGAAAACGAACCCGGCGATGACACAAAATTCATTGTTGATTATGTAAAAGTATATCAGTATAAAGATTTGGTGCAGTAAAAAATTATCTCCCCACCAATTGGTGAGGAGATTTTTTCTTTTAGTTATCTCTGATGAGTTCGCCTTTAACAAGGTTGAACTCAAGAACCTTATCTTTTCCGTTATCATCGATTTCAATTCTGATGATTTCATCATCAAGATATTCGGCTGACTTAACAATTTCGCCTGTTTTCTTGAAATATTTCTTAAGATACTCAATCTGCTTCTTGTTGAACTCACCTGCATTATCGGAAACGAAGAGAACGTTACCGAAGAGGTTGTTTATTCTTGCAAGAAGATGCTTCTGTTCCCAGTTGAAGGTAAGATTATGATTTCTCAGGAAGAATACATCGGGGTCGTTCATGAATACTCTGCCGTTGAGATGACGGCGGAAAATTGAATTGTTGATTGCACTCTGTGCGCTGAGCATCTCATTGTTTACATGGATGTGGTTATAAATTCTGCCTGTATATTTGAGGTCAACGTCACAGCTGATACGGCAGGCATCGCAAACGCCGATTGCGGCACTCATGGGAATACCGCATCCGAGAAGAAGCTTATCACCTACACACTCACGTAGAAGCTTCATTCCGTCATACATAATTTCGCCTCTGCACTTGCCGTTTCTGGGTGTGATACACTGGCTGTAGAGGAAGTCAAGCTTAACCATGTCATAATCCCAATCATTGAGGATAACATCAAAGAAATGCTTGATATATTCTCTTGCTTCTTCATTATATATATCAAGAGTATATGCACCTCCCCATCCGATACAACCGATCTGAGGCTTGCCTTTTTCGTCCTTTATTAGCCAGTCGGGATGTTCCTTAGCTGTTCTTGAAACTCTCTGACAGCTGAAAGGTGCAATCCAGATACCTGCCTTATATCCCTTTGCATGAACCTTCTCAGCGATATATTTCATACCGTTGGGAAATTTTTCACAATGGTCAAGCCAGTCGCCTACGAATGTTTCGTAACCGTCATCAATCTGGAAGATATTAACCTCGTTCTTCGCACAGTTGAGACCGTCAAGATCACGAAGAATAATTTTTTCATCAATCTTCTGAAAATAGTTATACCACGAAGTATAACCTGTCATAAGACCGTGTCTTGTTTCAGGCATATCGAACTTTGCAAAATATTTATCGAATACATCTTCATATCCGCCTTCATAATAAACGATATCAAATACGGTATAGGGTTCTGTTACAAGCTTACCGAGAACATCCTTATGAATGGAGAAATAGTTATCGTTCATCTTTACTTTGAAATAAGTAAAGCCTGTTTTCTCACTCAATGAACCGAAAAGCTTAACCTTCTTACCGTTTCTGATATATGTATAGCAATGACTGTGGAATTCACCGGGAATTTCAGAATAGTCAACAATATACTGGTCTCCGAAAAGCTTTGCGGCATGGCTTGCAAGAGGATGAATCTTCGAAAGCTTTATAACACCCCTCTGAATATGTCCGCACTGAAACTCTCTTGACTTTGTCCATGACTGATAACCGCCTGCAAAGAACCAGTCGTTCTTCACAAACTCATAATCGGTTTCCGCATAGAAATCAACAAGTTCAAAATCTTGCTTGGGATTGAGAACAACAGTATATCTGTCTGCGTTTTCGGTTATATCAAGCGAATAAAAATCATTCTCGGTTTCGTTGGTTGTTATAACCTCACCTGCTGACTTATACTTGATTACATATTTCATACTCATACCGGTCACTCCAATCGGTTTATATATGATTAATTATAGCAGAAACAAACAAACAGTTCAAGTATTAATAAATATAAATAATTTTATTTGACACAACAAAGTAATAATGATAAAATCAAAGAAAAAACAAAGGGTGATTTGTTATGTATTTGGAAAAATACGAATTCTGGTTTGTGGTCGGCAGTCAGTTTCTTTACGGTCCCGAAGTTCTTGATATCGTTGCTCAAAGAGCTGCCGAAATGGCCGATAAAATGAACGAAAGCGGTCTTTTGCCGTGCAAGATTGTATATAAAGTAACTGCAAAAACTCCCGAAGAAATTTCTAAGGTTGTTAAAGAAGCAAACTTTGATGATAAGTGTGCAGGTATCATCACATGGATGCACACATTCTCCCCCTCAAAGATGTGGCTGAACGGTCTTAAGGAACTTCAGAAGCCTTATTGCCACTTTGCAACCCAATATAACAGAGATATTCCCAACGAAGAAATCGACATGGATTTCATGAACCTCAATCAGGCTGCACACGGCGACAGAGAACACGGTTTTATTGCCGCAAGACTCCGTATGCCGAGAAAAGTTATCATGGGTTACTGGCAGGACAAAAAAGTCCTCGCTGAGCTTGGCAAGTGGATGCGTTCGGCTGTTGGTGCCGCATTTTCAAAGAATCTTAAGGTTATGCGCTTTGGCGATAACATGAGAAACGTTGCGGTTACCGAAGGCGACAAAGTCGGCGTTCAGGAAGTTCTCGGATGGCAGGTAAACACCTGGCCCGTAGGAACACTCGTTGAATATATCAATTCAGTTACCGATGCCGAAGTTGATGCACTTATGGATGAATATTCATCAAAATATGATTTTGCAACAGATAACATCTCGGCAGTCCGCTATCAGGCAAAAGAAGAAATTGCAATAAAAAAAATGCTTGATGAACAGGGCTGCAAAGCTTTTACCAACACATTCGAAGATCTTCACGGCATGGAACAGCTTCCCGGTCTTGCGAGCCAGCGACTTATGGAGCAGGGCTACGGATACGGCGGCGAAGGAGATTGGAAAGTTTCAGCAATGACCGCAGTTATAAAAGCAATGACCGAAGGCATGAACGGCGGTACCGCTTTCATGGAGGATTATACATATAATCTTGCTCCCGGAATGGAATATTCTCTCGGTGCTCATATGCTTGAAGTTTGCCCCACTCTTTCGGCAGAAAAGCCCAGAATTGAGGTTCATCCTCTCGGAATCGGCGGAAAAGGAGACCCCGCAAGACTTGTTTTTGAAGGAAAAGCCGGTCCCGCAGTTGTTGTAAGCCTCGTTGATATGGGTGGCAGACTCAGAATGATTTGTCAGGATATAGAATGTGTTAAACCCATTCTTCCCATGCCCAATCTTCCCGTGGCAAGAGTTATGTGGAGAGCAATGCCTGACCTTTGCACAGGCGCAAAATGCTGGATTATTGCAGGCGGCGCACATCACACCGTGCTTTCATACGATGCAGATGCGGAAATGCTCCGTGACTTTGCAAGAATAATGGACATTGAGTTTGTCCATATAAACAAAGATACCACTCCGGTTTCACTTGAAAATGAGCTTTTCCTCAATGACCTTGCAAGAAAATTAATGTAAAAATACAAATAATTTAATATGGTAAAGTGTTGACATTTATAAAATATTTTTGTAGAATAAATTTATGTTCAGGCAAAATAAATTGAAATGAGGTTGAACAAATGGCAACAGAACTCAAGAAAAAATACGGCTTGCTGACCGCCATATGTATGGTTGTCGGTATAGTAGTCGGAAGCGGTGTGTTCTTCAAGGCAGAAGCAATACTCAATCATACCGGCGGCGATTTAAAGCTCGGTATTCTCGCATGGATTATCGGCGGTGCTATCATGATTGTCTGTGCATACGCATTTTCAATCATGGCAACAAAATACGAAAAGGTTAACGGTGTTGTTGACTATGCCGATGCAATGATAGGCGAAAAATACGGCTATGTTATCGGCTGGTTCCTTTCCACTATTTATTATCCCACTCTCACAATGGCACTTGCATGGCTCTCGGCAAGATATACTCTCGTTCTTATATTCGGTGCTGAAGCTGATATAACCGGCGGTCTCTGCTTCGTTCTCACGGCAGTTTATCTCATCGGAAGCTTTGCTCTCAACTCACTTTCACCTATTCTTTCAGGTAAATTCCAGGTTTCAACAACCTTTATCAAGCTTGTTCCCCTTACTCTCATGGCTATTGCGGGAACTATTTACGGTCTTACAAAGGGCCACACAATCGAAAACTTCACAACTGTTGTTAACGAAATTCCCACATCAACTGCCATTTTCAAGGCTGTTTGTGCAACCTGTTTCGCTTATGAAGGCTGGATTATTGCAACATCCATCAACGCAGAAATCAAAGACGCAAAGAAGAATCTTCCCAGAGCTCTTATTATCGGTTCATTCGTTATCGTTGCAATCTATGTTTTCTATTATGTCGGTCTTGCAGGCGCAATCCCCAATGCTGAAATGATGGCTAACGGTCAGGCAGGTGCAAAGAACGCTTTCGCAGCGGTATTCGGCAATGTTATGGGTACAGGTATTTTTGTTTTCGTTATCATTTCTTGCCTCGGCACTCTCAACGGTCTTATGCTTGGCTGCTCAAGAGGTATTTACTCACTTGCAAGTCGCGGCAGAGGCCCTGCTCCCAAAGTTTTCAGCATGGTTGACAAACACACAAATATGCCTACAAACTCTTCTGTTATGGGTCTTCTTCTCTGCGGTCTGTGGCTCTTCTTCTTCTATTGCTCACAGCTCAGCAGCTTCAGCGACAAGCTCGGTATGTTTGCGTTTGACCCCACAGAGCTTCCCATCGTAACAATCTATCCTTTCTATATTCCTATATTCTTTAAGATGATGCTGAACAAGGAATTCAAAGGCTTCCAGAGATTTGTAGCTCCCGTTCTTGCTATTATCGGCAGTATTGTTATGGTTGTTGCCGCTTTCCAGGCACACGGCAAGATGATTCCCGGATACCTTCTCATCTTTGCTGTTGTTATGGCAATCGGTATGGCTTACATGAAGAAAAAGAAAATCTGATTAAAAAAATTAACGCACAGTCAAAATTGACTGTGCGTTTTTTTATTTGCAGGAATGAACAGCTTCATATACCATCTGCGGATAATCAGACATGATACAGTCGGCACCGTTTTTCGTCAGGATTTCCGCTTCTTCGGATTCATTTACAGTCCAATACTGAACCGCAATATTATATTTATGAGCATAGTTTATCAATTCCCTTGTTCCAAGATTCACAAAATTATTTGCAGCGTTGTCGCCGTAAGGTATCTGCAGTGCAACATATGAAACATCAAGGTCATTGAGATTCCAGTTCATTCTGGAATAGATATAGAATTGAACAACTTCCGTAAGTCTTGCGGAACGGGGCATATCGGGATATTTATGCTCCATATACATGTTGACATCTTCTTTTGAAGAAGCCCATATTACTCTGTCCTGTAAATTACGTTCGGTAATTATTGAATAGAGTTTGTCTGCCGCCCTGTATCCGTTTAAGCTAAGACTTTTAATTTCTATTATATACTTGAAATCTTTTCCTTTGGAGTTCTTTTCAATATAATCAATTACCGTTTCACATTTAACAACACGGAGGTTTTTCGGAATATCGTCACCTCTCAAGCCTCTGTAAGGATATGTTTTACCGTCATCGGGTGTGAAATTTTCTCCGAGATTGAGATTGCTATACGCTTCTTCAAAAGTAAGCTGCGAAGCATAAACATTCTTATGTCCGAAGGATTCAACCGCATTTGAAGTATCATCATAAGTAAGATTATGAAGAAGAATAAGCTCTCCGTCAGCCGTTATCTGAACATCGAATTCAAAGGTATCAACACCAAGCTTTTTGTTGTTTTTCATAACATATTCAAATGCCATAAGTGTATTCTGCGGAACAATTCCCGCACCCGAACGGTGAGCAGAAACATCCGTATCAAGATATTCATTAATATGGGGATTGGTCGCATTCGCATTAACCAAAACAGGTGTATCGGGATTATCGGGTAACCATGCGGTCAAAAGCAGCGGGATTATCAAGATAACAGAAAGAGCACCGTTTGCGATATTGCGGATAGCGGTAAATAAACCAAGCATCTTATTTTCTCCTTAACAATAAACTATAATAATTATAGAAAACAAGAATGATTTGTCAACAAAATTTGTCCCGTTTAGATGAAAATTAAGAAAACATTAAGAAATCCGCACCTAAAAGATGCGGATTTAATAAAATCAATATAAAAACTTTTTAAAATCAGAGATATATTGCTTTGTGTCAACTCTGCTAAGCAGATGCCCGTCGGTTCCCATGTTGAATACAACACCGATTTCTTTTCCAATCTGAAAATACCTGTGAAAAAATACAGGGTCTTTAAAAACAGCCGGAACATTTAATTCCCATGCAATCTCATGATTGTTCGCCTTTTCCATAATATCGCCGATTTCGTTATCGGTAAACGCTCTTGTTACATCATGTGAATCATCAAACGCATGAATGTATCCCGCCATAAAGGGATGGGCAAAACAGTCAGCCCTTCCGCTGTCGATTACCTTGTCCATTATTGCAAGCATATGTTCTGCATAAGCACGGGGGGTTACAATCTCGGGATGCTCCCAGTAACCCTGATGATAATGATTTGTTGTATAAAGTCTGTAATCAAGAGCATTGTCTGTTTCAATATCATCTGCAAACTTATTTACACCGTAGGATGAAAGTTCTGCACCGATAAGAACCTTTACTCTGTGTTCAAAACCCTCAAGCTGTTTTTCAAGTTCAAGCTTCTGAGGCGCAACCTGATTCTTTTTTTGGGGATAGTTATGGTCTGTAAGAGCTATCATTTCGAGTCCCGCTTCATCAGCCGCTCTGACAATATTCCTTGCGGTCATTTCGGGTTTTGCGCAACCTGAAAATGTTGTGTGCAGATGAAGATTCCAACTTGCAAGTTCGTCTATATCATAGGTTTTTTCGTGAAAAAACATATTAAAGCTCCAATCCGAAAAGAGTGTTTGCATTTTTGTGCGTTATATTGATAATTTCTTCTGAGGATACTCCCCTCACCTCGGCAAGAACTTCGGCTGTATAAGGTATAAACGAAGAATCGCATCTCTGTCCTCTGTAAGGAACGGGTGTCATATACGGACAATCCGTTTCAATAAGAAGCCTGTCTTCGGGCACAACGGCAGCAACCTCACGGGGTTTCCTTGCATTTTTAAATGTTACTGCACCGCCGAGACCGATATACATTCCGAGCTTCACAACCTCTTTCGCCATTTCCGCTGAACCCGAAAAACAATGGACAACTCCCTTAGGTTTGTATTTTTTAAGAAGAATCATTGTATCTTCGTGCGCCTCTCTGTCATGGATAATAACAGGTAAATCAAGCTCTTTGGCTAAAACAAGCTGCTGTTCAAAAACTTTTTTCTGAATGTCACGGGGCGAAAAATCATAATGATAATCAAGTCCGATTTCACCGACTGCAACACACTTCTCTTCCATGCAGAGCTTTTTGAGAACGGAAATGTATCCTTCCTTGCAGCTTTCAGCTTCATGAGGATGAACACCGCATGCCGCATATACAAACGGAAACTCATCGGCAAGTTCAAGACTTGTCAGGCAAGATGCCATATCGCTTGCACAATTGATGATACCGCAAACGCCCCGCTCGGGCAGGGCGTTTATAAGCTCTTTTCGGTCAGCATCAAAAGCATCGCTGTCATAATGTGCATGACTGTCAAAGATATTGTTCATTTTATCTTACCTTACTTCCTGCAGGGATACCGTCAACGAAAATAACCTTGACATCGTCACCTGCATCAGCCGCAAGAATCATTCCGCAGCTTTCAACACCGCAGAGAACGGCAGGCTTAAGATTTGAAACAAGAATTATGCTCTTGCCGATAAGCTCTTCGGGCTTATAATAAAGAGCTATACCTGATGCAACCGTTCTGGGGTCGCCCGTGCCGTCGTCAAGAGTGAGTTTGAGAAGCTTCTTTGCCTTCTTAACAGGTTCACATTCAACGATTTTTGCAACGCGGAGGTCAACCTTCGCAAAATCGTCAATGCCTATTCTTGCAACACCCTGAATTTCTTCCTTAAGAGGATTTACGGGATTTGCAGCAGCCTTTGCTGCTTCAAGCTCTGCAAGTTCCTTTTCAAGGTCAATTCTCGGGAAGATAATTCCGCCCTTTGATACGGTATATGTTGCTTCCTTTCCGAAAATACCGCTTTCATCCCATGCAAATTCGCTTGAAACACCAATCTGCTTTCTGATTTCTTCGGCAGTATAAGGCATAAAGGGAGCAATGAGAACAGACACCATTCTGATACATTCGCAAAGATTATACATAACCTCTGCAAGTCTTGCTTTGTTTGCTTCATCCTTTGCAAGTGCCCAGGGTGCTGTTTCATCAATGTATTTGTTTGTTCTAGAAACAAGCTTCCAGATGTTTGTGAGAGCAATTGAATAGTTGAACTTATCAAGCTCTTTTTCTGCATCGCCCTTTGTCTGTAATGCAAGAGCTTTCAGTTCATCATCAAACTCCCCTGCTTCTCTTTCTGATGGAATTGTTCCGCCAAAATACTTTTCAACCATGGAAACGGTTCTCGAAACGAGATTTCCGAGGTCGTTTGCAAGGTCGGAGTTTATTCTGTTTATAAGGTTTTCATTTGAGAATGAACCGTCTGAACCGAAGGTAAATTCACGGAGAAGATAATAACGGAGAGCGTCAACGCCGTATCTTTCTGCAAGAATTACAGGGTCAACAACATTACCGACAGATTTGCTCATCTTTCCGCCGTCGATAAGCACCCAACCGTGTGCAAAAACCTTTTCGGGAAGGGGTTCATCAATAGACATAAGAAATGCAGGCCAGTAAATCATATGGAAACGGATAATATCCTTACCGATAAGATGAACATCAACGGGCCAGAATTTCTTATAAAGTGAATCGTCCTCGGAAGCATAACCGAGAGCGGTGATATAGTTTGTGAGAGCATCAAGCCAAACATAGATTACATGTTCCTCATTAACGGGAACGGGAATACCCCATTTGAACGATGAACGGGAAACACACAAATCCTGAAGACCCGGCTTGATGAAATTATTAACCATTTCATTCTGACGGCTTATGGGTTCAATAAAACCGGGGTGCTCATCATAATACTTTGCAAGCTTATCGGCATATGCGGAAAGCTTGAAGAAATAAGCCTCTTCTCTTTCTTTGGTGACAGGTCTTCCGCAATCGGGACATTTGCCGTCAACAGCCTGAGTTTCTGTCCAGAAAGATTCACAGGGTTTGCAATAAAGACCTTCATAATGCCCCTTATAAATATCGCCCTTGTCATACATCTTCTTAAAAATCTTCTGAACAGCCTTCTCATGATAATCATCGGTAGTTCTGATAAATTTATCATAAGAGATATTCATAAGCTTCCAAAGTTCTTTAATGCCGACAACGATATTGTCAACATATTCCTTGGGAGTTATACCCGCAGCCTTTGCTTTGTCCTCAATCTTCTGACCGTGTTCATCGGTACCGGTAAGGAAAAAAGTATCAAAGCCCTGAAAACGCTTGTAGCGTGCCATTGTGTCAGCTGCAACTGTTGAATAAGTATGACCGATATGAAGCTTATCCGAAGGATAGTATATCGGCGTTGATATATAAAAAGTTTTCTTATCCATTGTTTTTCACCTCTGAATTAAGCGAAGATTAAAGAAGACTTGCAGCTGCCTCGTCAAGGAAGATAACAACATCCTGATGCTGCTGAAGAATTGAAGCGGGAAGCTGAGGAGTAACTTCACCTTTAATCATGCCCTTAACAGCTTCTGCCTTTGAAGCACCTGTTGCAATGAGAACAATCTTCTTTGCCTTCATAATTGAGCCGATACCCATTGTCATTGCATAACGGGGCATGGGAATGTCGTCGAAATAGATTGAATTTGCATCAATTGTGCTCTGTGTGAGAGCGATTTTAAAGCTTTCGCCTGTGAACGCATCGGAGGGTTCGTTGAAAGCTATGTGACCGTTTCTGCCGATACCGAGAAGCTGAACATCAATTCCGCCCTTTGAAGCGATTGCATCTGCATATCTTGCACTTTCTGCATCGGGGTCATCTGTGTTACCGTCAAGGAAATTAACATTGTCGGCATTGATATCAATCTTTGAGAAAAGATTTTCAAACATGAATGAATAATAGCTGTTCTTATGCTCTTTGGGAAGATCGCAGTATTCATCAAGATTGAAGGTGCTTACGTCCTTGAAAGAAACATTGCCTGCCTTATATTCTTCGACCATATAATTATAGGTGGGAATCGGAGTTGCACCTGTTGCGAGACCGAGAACACATGAGGGATTTGCCTTTACAGTATCGCAGAAAAGCTGACCTGCAGCCTTTCCGATTTCTGCTTCATTCTTAAAAATTCTGATATCCATAATTCAAACTCAACCTTTCTTAAGAAATCTTAATTTCGCAATGGTTTTCGGAGGAATCGTAAATTGCCTGCATTATCTTTGAGGTTTCAACTGCATAGTCGATGTTCTGCTGATTCTTGTCACCGGTTTTTATGCATCTGATAAAGTCGTCAATTTCACTTCTGTACATAGGTGTTTCTTTTGCGGAAACCTGCGTTTCGGTGAGCATGCCGTTCTTTACTGTCCAGATTTTGAAATCTGAGCAATACTGAAGTCTGATTCCTGCCTTATCGCCCATGAAGTCGATATACATTTCATCAACACCGACATTCTGTGCCCATGCGCCGTTGAAAGTAATAACGGGCCCTGTTGTGCGTACAATGCCAGTTACGGAATCGTCAACGTCGTATGTACCGTTTTCCTCCTTAGTTTCCTCTGCCCACATACCGGTATATGTATAATTCTTTATATCTTTTCCGAGTTTGCAGAAAGCTTCACCCGAAGCGGTAAGAGGCTTGGGATCGCCGCAGCAATACATAACAAGGTCAAGGAAATGAACGCCCCAGTCAATAAGCACACCGCCGCCGGATTTTGCCTTTGTTGTAAAATCTCCACCGATGCCGGGGATTGAACGGAATTTTCTGAATGATGCATAAACATGATGAACATTGCCAAGTTCACCCTGATCGATAAGTTCCTTAACCTTCATAACATATGTGTTAAAACGGTTGCATACACCGATATTGAGAACTTTTCCGGTTTCCTTCGCAACCTTCTGCATTTCAAGAGCCTCGGAGAGAATTCTTGCCGCAGGCTTTTCACACATTACATGCTTGCCTGCTTTAAGAAAATCAATTGAGATAATTGAATGGAAATCATTATGAGTGCACACCGAAACAGCATCCAATTCAGGATCGTTAAGAAAATCGTGATAGTCAACAACTGCTGTACCGCAGCCGTATTTTTCAACTGCCTTTTCAGCTCTTTCGGGAATAATGTCACAAAAATATTTGATTTCAACTTCCTCATTTTCCATATATGCGGGAATATGGGATGATTTCGCAATGTTTCCGCAGCCGATAACAGCAACCTTGATTTTAGACATAACAAGTTCCTCCGTAACATTAAGTTATATTTTTATCATTATATAATATACCACAAAAACAGAAATTGTAAAGTTAATTAATAAAAAAATCTTGATAAAAAGCTTAAGGTTTGTTATTATAGTGCTGAATAAAGGCTTAATGCCAAAGTAAAGGAGATAATTATTATGGGCAGATTTCCTATCGGTGTTATTATCGACAGTTTCAGAACAGATATAACCACAGCGGTCAAAAAAGCTGCTGAAGTTGGTGCACAGGGATTTCAGGTTTATGCAACCCACGGCGAAATGTCACCCGAAAACATGACTGCAGCAAAAATCAGCGACTTCAAAAAGCTCATTGCAGATAACGGTCTCGTTATCTCTGCACTTTGCGGCGACCTCGGCGGCGGCGGATTCTGCTTTGCAGACAGAAACCCCGAAAAGATCGAAAAATCAAAAAGAATCATTGACCTTGCAAAAGAACTTGACACCAATGTTGTTACAACTCATATCGGTGTTGTTCCCGAGGATAAAAATGTTGACAGATATAAGGTTATGCAGGAAGCTTGCTTTGAGCTTTCACGCTATGCAGACAGCATCGGTGCTCATTTTGCAATCGAAACAGGTCCCGAAACATCTGCAGTTCTGAAGGAATTTCTTGATTCTCTCGGTTCAACAGGCGTTGGTGTTAACCTCGACCCCGCAAACCTTGTTATGGTAACGGGCGATGACCCTGCAGGCGCAGTTTATAACCTTCAGAAATACATAGTTCACACACACGCAAAAGACGGCAAGCAGATTTTCTTCAAGGACCCCGAAATCATTTACGGTCTTAAGAAGGATGTTATCATCACCGAGGATTCATTCCTTGAAGTTCCTCTCGGCGAAGGTCAGGTTGATTGGGTCAAGTATCTTGCAGCACTTGAAGATATCGGATATAAAGGCTTCCTGACTATTGAAAGAGAAGTCGGTGACAATCCCGAAAAGGATATCAGAAAGGCCGTCGAATTTCTTAAAAGCCACGGTTGCTGAGGTGATGTGAAATGAAAATCGGAGTCAGCAGCTACAGCTTTCAGCAACTTATAAATTCGGGTGAAGAAACCCAGCTCAGCATAATGAAAAAGGCAAAGGAAATGGGCTTTGACGGTATTGAATTCATCGACCTTTCCCCTGCCGACGGCATGAACGAAAAAGAATATGCCGAAATAATCAGAGAAGAAAGCGAAAAGCTTTCGCTCCCCGTTATTGCCTACACAATTTCCGCAAATATGCTTAAAGATAATAACCTTGATGCCGAGGTTGAAAGAATCTGCCGCAAGGTTGATATTGCAGAAATTCTCGGTGCGGGATGTATGCGACATGATGCCGCATGGGGGATACCCGACAGCATCAAAAAGCATGCAGGCTTTGAGCAGGTTCTTCCCGTTCTTGTTGACGGATGCAAAAGAGTTACCGATTATGCAAAAGAAAAAGGCATAATCACCATGATTGAAAATCACGGATTTTTCTGTCAGGACAGCGAAAGAGTTGAAAAAATCATCAACGGCGTTGCAGACGATAATTTCGGTGTTTTGCTTGATGTCGGCAACTTCTCATGCGTTGATGAAAACAGCGCATCTGCAACGGGCAGACTCGCTCCGTATATTAAGCATATTCACGCAAAGGATTTCCATATAAAAAGCGGAAACGGATTAAATCCCGGAAAGGGCTTTTTTAAGTCAAGAGGCGGAAATTATCTCAGAGGCTCAATCATCGGTCACGGCGATATCCCCGTTATGCAGTGCCTTGCAATTGCAAAGGATTCTTGCTATGACGGCTATGTGAGCGTTGAATTTGAAGGTCTTGAAAATTGCCTTGACGGCATTGAAATCGGTTATGAAAACCTTAAGAAAATGATAGAAATCATATAAAAATTCAGGCTGTTACGATTGAGGTAACAGCCTGTTTTTTATATATTGTTTACTTTTTCTTTTGCCTCCGAAAGCATTGTTTCACGACGAATTTTCAGCTCTTGTTCAATCTGTTTTCTTTGCTCCTTATCATCTTTTACAAATGCAATCGCAAACAAGTAAAGAACAGCACCGACAATAGGTCCGAGAATAAACATGGGCCACTGCCATTTCATAAATACGGGATTCTGTGCTGTCATGGGAATGTTTTGATTATAACCAACAAGCGTGAGCAGCTTTCCGTTAATAAAGAGAGAAATCGCTTCGCCGATTTTTGTCGCAAAATTCTGCATTGAGAAGGTAATTCCTTCGGTACGCTTGCCCGTTGTGTATTCAACATAATCAATTGAGTCACTCATAAGTGAACGGTGGGCAATATTAACCATGTTTGCGGGAATACTCTGAAGTCCCATAATAAGCATAACAACAAGTATTCTCCATATGCTTTTGAAACCGATAAAATAAGAAACTATTCTCAAAACAATTGAGGATACCTGGGCAAGGATAAGCACTTTTTTCATACCGCCGACTGCATCAACAATTTTTGTTGCAGCAAGCATTGCCGCAGTACCCGGAAGACCTGAAACCGCACCGTAAACAACCTGAGCAGTTCCTCCTCCTATTTCAAGTGAACCGACTTTATATGACACCTGGCTTTCAAAGAAATAAGCCCAGGGAACTGAAAGCTTGACACACTCGAGAATTCTTGCAAGAGATATAAAGAGGAGCGTTTTATTATGGCGAAGAACAAAAATCGCTTCAAAAAGGCTTTCGTCTTTTTTCTGTTCTTCTTTTACGGATTCATCCATTTTTGTTGCGGCAAGAGTAATCAGCTGACCGCCGACACTTAAAATAAGTGCACCGACAAAGAAAACAGTTTTATCTGCAATACCGAAAGTGTTTACGGCGATATCCTTTGCCATGGGGAAAACACCCGCAACGGTACATCCCGCAGTAACACCGAGAGCAGTCCACTGCGCAACCCTCGCTCTTTCCTCGGAGCTCGGAGAACTCAGTGCAAGCATACCCCAAAGTGCAACATCCTGCATAGAATAAAATACATCCCATATCAGATAGCATACGAGAATATAAATAACGGGCATATTTCCCGAAAATCCGAAATCGGTAAACATGAGAAGACTCAGTATTCCGATTATCGCAGGAAGAAAACGGAGATAAGGTCTTAATTTCTCGCCGTTTTTGAATCTGTGTCTGTCAATAAGCGCACCGATCAGGGGGTCATTTATCGAATCCCACAAGCGGCTTATACTTGTTATATAACCGACAGCATCTGCGCTGATTTTCAGAATATTATTGCAAAAATAGAAAAGCCAGCCGTTAATGAAGCTATAGTGCATATTCTGACCCGCAATACCCGCCGCATAAGCAAAAAGATTTCGGTTAGGCACCCTGCCATCAACAAAGGTGTTTTCAGAAGGAATTTTGTGTTCTGACATGGCAATCCTCCTAATGTGTATTTTTATCTATTATAGCATATTGCAACACCAAAATCAATGAGTTAATCCATGTTTATCCTTTATTAAATATCAACAAAATAATTTGGATTATTTTGAACAAAAACGCCAAAAAATGAACAACTTTTAACAAACGCAAAACCACAAAATAATGAAAAGAGTTATTCATAATACACAATAAGTTGTTGTTTTTATCGGAAATTGTTAAAGAATTGTAAAAAATACCGTTTTAATAAATTATTAAGGATTTTTTTATTGCTTTTTAAATCATTTCATGATAAAATAATGCCGATTTTATGACTGGAGGTATGGTTCATTGACCAAAACATTCTATAAAGTCAGAAAAATAAAAGATTTGAGAGATTTGATTACTCAGAGTGCAAACCTCTATTCGGACAGACCCGCTTTTGAGGTTAAAGATACAAAGGGCAATCATTACGAAATTTCATATAAAACATATTTCAACCAGATTCAGGCTGTGGGCACGGCACTCACAGATATGGGCTTTACAGGTAAAAAAATCGCTGTCGGCGGTGACAACAGCTATGAATGGTGCCTTTCTTATATGGCAACCGTTACCGGCGTCGGTGTAATCGTTCCCGTTGACAAAGAACTTCTTTTCAACGATATCAACAACATTCTCAATACTGCCGATGTCAAGCTTTTCTTCTGTGATAAGAAAATTTACAAAAAAATCATGGAGCATAAAGATGAGCTTAAGAATGACTTGAAAATTGTTATTATTCACGGTAAGGTTGAAGGTGAGCTTTGCATAGATGACCTTGTTTCCAAGGGCGAAAAACTCCTTGCAGACGGCGACAAGAGATATCTCAATGCAGAAATCGACCCCAACGCAATGAGCTCGCTTCTTTTCACATCGGGCACAACAGGTATGTCAAAGGGCGTTATGCTCTGCCACAGAAACTTCTGTTCTGAGGTTATGGCGGCAATGAGCGTTATCAAGATTTCTCCCGATGACTGCGGAATCTCAATGCTTCCTCTCCACCATACCTATGAAAGCACAATAATTCTTTTCTTTGCTCCCTACTGCGGTGCAAAGGTTACTTTCTGCGACGGCTTCAAATATGTTCTCAAGAACATGAAGGAGTTCAGCCCTTCGGTTTTTGTTGCTGTTCCTCTTCTTCTTGAAACAGTTCACAGACGCCTTATGAAGGCAGTCAGAAACAAGCCTCACGGTGAAACTCTTTTCAAGGTCGGTCAGGTGCTTGTTAAGGCAGGCGAAAAAATCGGTCTTGATCTCAAGAAGGTATTTTTCAAGGAAATTATTGATACATTTGGCGGTAACATGCGTCTTATCATCTGCGGTGCCGCACCTATCAATCCTCAGATTCTTAAGGATTTCGCGGCGTTCGGTATTCAGATTATTTTTGGCTACGGTCTTACCGAATGTGCACCCCTCGCAATTATCAATCATGACAGACTTCATCTTGCTGAATCCGTTGGTGAACCCATTCCCGGCAGTGAGGCAAAGATTATCAATCCCGACCCCGATACAGGCATCGGTGAAATCTGTGTCAAGGGCGACATGGTAATGCTCGGATACTACAACAACCCCGAAGAGACTGCAAAGGTTATCGACGAGGACGGTTGGTTTCACACAGGCGACCTCGGTTATGTTGACAAAAAAGGGCACTACTATATTTCCGGCAGAAGCAAGAATGTTATTGTTACAAACAACGGTAAGAACATTTATCCTGAAGAACTTGAATATCATCTCAGCACAGATATCCGCGTCGGTGAAAGCATCGTTGTTGAAGATGAAAACAGCAAAGGCGAACCCATCGTTGCCGCAAGAATTTTCCCCAACTTCGAAGAACTTAAAGAGAGATACGGCAAGGATGAAAAAGAATTCAGCGACGAAGAACTCCATGATATCATGGATGAAGTTGTTGAAAATGTTAACAGCAAACTCCCCTCTTACAAAAAGATTGTCGACTTCAAAATCAGAAGAACAGAGTTTGTCAAGAACACAACGTCAAAGATTCTCAGACATAAAAACAAAGATTAAAAAAGAGCCTTCGGAAAATTCAGAATTCCGAAGGCTCTGATTTTTATCTGATACCGTAGTTTTCAATGATGTAATCCATATCCTTGTCGCCTCTGCCTGAGAGATTGATAAGAACCGAACCCTTATCCATGCGCTGTGCAAGCTTTATACCGTAAGCAACTGCATGGGAACTCTCGATTGCGGGAATAATTCCTTCAAGTCTTGAAAGCTTATAGAAAGCATCTATTGTTTCTTCATCATCAATAACATCATATTTAACTCTGCCTATTTCCTGAAGGAAAGCGTGCTCAGGTCCCGACGAAGGATAGTCAAGACCGCTTGCAACGGAATAAACAGGTGCAGGATCACCGTTTTCATCCTTAAGCATAATGCTGTTGAAACCGTGCATGATACCTTCTTCGCCGTATTTGAGGCTTGCAGCATGGTCGCCAAGCTTCGGACCTCTGCCGAGAGGTTCGATGCCGTAAATATCAACTGGGTCATTGAGGAAACCTGCAAAAAGACCTGCAGCATTAGAACCGCCGCCTACACACGCAACTATCGCATCGGGAAGATGACCTGTCATGTCAATAAACTGATCTCTCGCTTCAATACCGACAACGCTCTGGAAATCACGAACCATCATCGGGAAGGGATGAGGACCGAGTACCGAACCAATACAGTAAATCGAATCCTTATATTCCTTGCTGTATGCATCAAAAGCTGCGTCAACAGCTTCTTTAAGAGTCTGAAGTCCGTGAGTAACCTCAACAACATTTGCACCGAGAATTTTCATCCTGGCAACATTGGGAGCCTGCTTTTTGATATCAACAGAGCCCATATAGATATCACATTCAAGTCCGAAATATGCAGCTGCGGTTGCAAGAGCAACACCGTGCTGACCTGCACCTGTTTCTGCGATAACCTTTTTCTTGCCCATATATTTTGCAAGAAGAGCTTCACCCATGCAATGATTAAGCTTGTGAGCACCGGAATGGTTAAGATCTTCACGCTTTGCATAAAGCTGAACCTTGCCCCCGAGTGAATCTGAAAGTCTCTCGAGATGTGTTACGGGAGTGGGTCTGCCCTGAAATTCCTTGCGGATTCTGCGGAGTTCCGCTATAAACTTTCTTGACTGACAGATTGAATAATAAGCCTCTGTTATTTCAGCCATTGCAGCCTTGAGTTTATCGTCAATATAAACTCCGCCGTATTTTCCGAAATAACCGTTTTTATCGGGATAATTGTTAAAATAAGTTTCAAAATCAACATTGTTAAGTTTCATAATAATTCCTCCAAAAAATAAAAATCCCTGACAGAAATATTTTCTGTCAAGGACGAATAAAATCCGCGGTGCCACCCTGATTTACGGCAATGCCGTACACTTTACGGGATACTGACATATCCCCGGCAACTAACGTATGCCGTCACGTTGCAGAATACTCTGTGAACTCTCACATTTGACTGCACCCTCAGCGGTCCATTTGACAACTTGTTTCTTACCCGACTTTCAGCAACGCGGGCTCTCTGTGAAGTCATAATTGCCTTTATCTCCGCTTCAACGGTTTGGTTTATTAATTTTTGATAATTATATCACCATAATTTTTAATTGTCAACAGGTAAATTAATAACAACAGCCTCCTGCAACGCAAGAGACTGTGAAAACTTATTTATTCTTTTTTTGCCACTCAATCGTATCAACAAGTGACTGTTTGAGGGGTCTCGGTTCAAAACCGAGTTCGTTTCTTGCTTTCGTATTTACAAAATTAAAGTTTTCGCTGATTTTTCTTATTGAATATTCATTTATCATCGGCGGAAGCTTTGCAACCTCTGATATTTTTT
>JAZSDF010000067.1:0-4251 GCA_045531035.1 Acutalibacteraceae bacterium
AATGCAACACCCGACAAAACCGCAACAACCGAATCGACTTTCAGAATCGGTTCTATGGCAGGAATAGTGTGGTACCGTGTAGAAAACGGCACACGCGAAGCGATGGGAAGCGATGAAAAATTTGAAGCAGGAAAAACTTACGTTTGCTATATGCAGGTTTTCCCCAATTCGGGCTATTTGTTCCCTTCGTCAAAATCTGAATTTTCTGTAACCATTAACGGCGAAACTGCGGTTATCGGTGGATCATATTCCAACAGTATAGCTTATGTTGAAATGGAATTCATAGCTTCTTGCGAAACTCACAACTTTGACGGGTCTGTCTGCACCGCTTGCGGATATGATGCATCAGAAGATTGCGGTTGCAAGTGCCATCAGGGCGGCATCGCAGGCTTCTTCTTCAAGATTGTTCTCTTCTTCCAGAAGCTTTTCGGTCAGAACAAAGTCTGCGCTTGCGGTATGAAGCACTAATTGAATATACCATCTGACGGCAGAGCAATCTGCCGTCTTTTTATATAATAATATAAGATATTTTTAAAAAAATTTTCATTTCTGCACTAAAGTACAATGTGCGATTTATTTTTATTTGTTATAATTAGGATGAATAATAATCTAAATGGGGGATTTTATGGCTAATCTTAAAAAACTTACCATTCTTCATTCCAACGATTTGCACGGAGATTTCCTCGCCGAAGAAATTGATTCAAAGCTTGTCGGCGGCGTTTCAATGCTTTCGGGATATGTCAACAAGATCAGAAATGAAGAAAAGAACGCAATCTACTGTATTGCAGGCGATATGTTCAGAGGCTCGGTTATTGATTCCGAATATCAGGGCGTTTCAACAATCGAAATTATGAATATGCTCTCGCCCGACGTTGTTACCGTCGGCAATCACGAAACGGATTACGGCGTTGCTCATCTTCTGTTTATCGAAAAATGTGCAAAGTTCCCGATTATCAATGCCAATTTACATATCAAAACCAACGGTGCAAGGCTTTTCAAACCTCACCATATAATTGAAATCGACGGAATGAAAATCCTTTTCATCGGCATACTCACCGAAGACGTTCTTTCGCAAACAAAGAATGACGGTCTTGTCGGTACTTTCGTTGATATCGAGGAAGCTGCACAGGCAGTCGGAAGAATCTGCAACACGTACAACAGAATTGATATTGACTTTACCGTTCTTCTCACTCATATCGGATTTGAAGAGGATAAAAAACTCGCCGAACAGCTTGACCCTGCGTGGGGTGTTGATATTATCGTAGGCGGTCATTCGCATACGTTTATTAAGGAACCTGCGGTTGTCAACGATATTGTTATCGTTCAGGCAGGTACGGGCACAGACCAGATAGGCAGATTCGATATTATGGTTGATACCGATAATAATTGCATTGACAGCTACACGTGGAAGAGTCTTCCTATCAATGCCGACAACTGCCCAAGAGATGAAAAGCTTGAAGAAATAATCAAGTATTACAAGAATAAGACAGATATGAAATACGGACGCATGGTAACGAGATTCAAAAGGCAGCTCACTCATCCGTCACGCTACCGTGAAACCGAGCTCGGCGGTCTGTTTGCAGATATTATGCGTGACAGTCTCGGTCTTGACCTTATGCTTCTCGGCTCGGGAAGTGTCCGTTCAACGGAGCTCGGTCCGATTGTTCTTTATCAGGACCTTGCAGAATGTTTCCCTTACGATGACCCTGCGTATATGCTCCGTGTTACGGGTGAACAGCTCAAACGGATGATAAAATATATGCTCCGTGACGAGGTGTGGGGCGGCTCGCATTGCGAATTCTATCAGTTCTCAAAGGGAACAAGAGTTGTCTATGACCGCAACACTCACGAATTTAAAAAGTTTGAGCTCAACGGTGAGCCGCTTGATGATGAAAAGATTTATAAAATCGGTCTTCAGCATTTCCATTTCAAGAATCTCGAAAATTTCTTCTCTGTTCCCTATGACGAGGTTGCAAAGAACGGCAAGCCCCGAATGGTTTCAACCTCCTGCAGAGAAATACTTGATGAGTATCTTTCCGTTCATAATGCTCTTGACCGTGAAATCAGCGGCAGACTTATTGTTGAATGATTATGAAGAAGAACAGACCAAAAGGCAACGGATTCCTTTCGGCATTGCTGATAAACCTCATATTCGACCTTGAATGGACAATTCCTGCATGGATATTGCTTGCGGCTTATTTCATTTTCAAAATATCAATTTGGTGGTTTGTCGGTGCACTTATCGTATGGGTTATCGGCGTTGCAATCAAAACAGCCGTGTTTTCGTGGCTTGTTCACGTCGGCAATATTCCCGATCCGCCCAAAGAAAACAAAAATCCCTATTCATCAAAAGGTTATAAACCGAATAAATAAGGAGGTAATATATGAGAATTCTGAAAAAAGTTATCTCTCTTGCATTGTGTGCCGTTATTCCTTTCGCTCTTGCATCCTGCTCCGATGAAGGCGGCGAAGAAAAAGTTACTTCAACAACACAAGTTCCGTCAATCGAAAGTACAACGGAGAGCAAAGAAGAGTTGTTGGCAAGGGTAATTGAAGCCAATCTTCTTGAAAACCTTCTCAAAAGAAACGAAAGCGTTTCTTTCAAAACGGAATATGACGGCGAATCAACAACGGAGATTTATTTCACCTTCAATTCTGAAACAGTCAGAGCTGTTGACCAGAATCTGTACTATGCAGAAGAACACTTGATTGTTGTTGAATACAAAGGAATGAATATGCTGTCTGTTAATAACGGAAGATTCGGTGTCCGTGCATTTTTTGATATGTTCGGAAGCGAAGAAGAAAATGAAGGTACGCCGTGGTATAACGACACAATCGCATATCCGCTCATCAATGATAATCTCAGCCTGAGAGAAGAAACTGACGAATATTACATCTTCGAAAATCTTGGTGACGACCCCGACGATGAGCTGTATATTCAGACTGTTTGCTATGTTGACAAACAAACCCTTAACATAATTAAAACGGTTCATAACAACGACGGATATATTGTTGAAGATGAGTATATTTACAACGAACCGAATGAATTGGTGAATGTACTTGATGATTGGAACGGCGAAATGAAAACCGTTACGGTTGTGTATGAAACATATAAAGACGGAAATCCCGTAACATATACCGAAGAATATGAAGTTCCGTACAGCTGGGAAGTAGTTGCAGATAATAATTTATATGATACCCCTGCATTTTCAGTTTATCTTGACGAAGGCTACACACAGGAATATGAATATCCGGGTGACGGAATTGATTACACAATCTATGTAACAACTGCAATGGGATAAGGAGGTAATGCCAATGGAAAAAATAACAGCCGTTTTGCTTGCGCTGATTATGCTGCTCTCATTTGCAGCCTGCGGCGACAAGGGTGACGGCGAAACAACAACCGAAGCTCCGTCGGTTCAGCAGACCGAAGAAGCAAACACAAAGGGTAACAGTTCTGCTAATGACAAAGGCGGCAATAAAGAGGATGACAGCGGAAACCTGCTCATAACTCTTTATAATGCCGATTCAGACGAATATCACGCTCTGAAAGGCAAAATTGAAACCTTTGATACAGGCATTGACAGCGAATACGGTATGACGGGCTTCAGATTTGTTTCACCCAAAAACGGTGTCAAGGTAAGGCTTGAAGGCATTATGTGGTCACCGATTGTCAATGATTTTGAGCGTGACTACACATACCTTGAAATCACAACAGAAAAAGACAAGATTTATGAATTTGATTGCTGTGTTACCGAAACAATTCCCGATTTCAGACTTGTTGCGGAATACAACGGAAAAACATCCGAGTATTACATGTCGATGGACGGCGAATCCGTAAAGAATGTTATTGAAATGACGGGCGAAGAATTCGTTCCCGAAGAAACAACCGAAGATACAGCGTTTTATCAGCTTTGCGTTGCTCGTGCGGCATCGAAGATTTATTATGACGGCTTTGCTGAAAACGATGACCCCGCCGTTGTATGGGATACCGTTGCTTATGCGATAACCCTCAACCACGCAAAAATGGTCGGCGAAACATATTATGACGTTATCTCTTTGACAAAATGGGAACTTGAATCGTATATGGATTCGATGTACCCCGAGTTTAAAGGAAATTATCCCGGAATTCCTGAAGAATGTAATGTTGAAGCCAGTATGAAGCAGTATTCGGATTATGATATTACACCGTTTCTGTTTGAAAGATTCAGCACAAACGAATTCTACGGCGTTGACGATAACGGCGACGGA
>JAZSDF010000001.1:0-24888 GCA_045531035.1 Acutalibacteraceae bacterium
TTTGAAAATCCGAGCTCCGTTGCAATATCAACGGAACGAACCGAACCTTTCTTTTCTTTGAGCATAAGTATGGTTTCGAGATAGTTTTCAGCAGATTCACCCATTATCATTGTTTTCACCTCGGAATCATTTTATAAGTCTAAATATAATAACATAATATATTGTCGTTTTCAAGTGTAAATATAAATAAAAAAATCCCCGTATGGCAGTGCATACGGGGAAATATTATCAAAGTGATATTATGTTGTCGAAATCTGCAAAATTGCCTTTTGCTTCATCGATTGAATATGCGTCTGTTATATAGACCTCACCGTCTCTTGCACGGGAGAATTTAACAACATTTCCGTTTGCAAAATATTCATATGTTGTGACGTAGCTTCTTGATATGTCACGGTCCGAATTTGCAGCGGAAGCAACAGTCATTGTTTCTTTGACAAGAACGCCGTCTTTGTATTCATAAACGGTTGTTCTTGTTTCTTTTTGCTTTGTTCTTGTGAATTTTGTAACAAGACCGTTTTCATCTTATTCATAGGCAACTTCATTTGTCACATTGCCTTTTGAATTTATTGTTTTGCCTGAAACCGTTTCACCGGAAACAACAAGTCCTTTTTCGTTGTATGTATAAATAGTTTCGGAAGTTGCTTCGTTTTCAGCGTTGCGAGTAACTTCTTTTACTTTGTTTCCGTTTCCGTCGTATTCATAATATACGGCACTTATAATCTGTGTACCTTCATACTTTGTGTAGCCTTTCAGACTGCCGTCGCCATTATAGACAAAATTGTAGAGAAAGTCTTTGTTTGTGATTTTATTAATATCGCCGTTTTCGTTATATGACATTTCGAATAAATCGTGTTTTTCGAGAATGTTGCCTTCAAGGTCGGTTGCATAACGCTTTGTTATCTGATCTTTTTCGTTGTATTCGTAGCATTCATAATATTCATAGGTGATTTCCTGATTGTCATAGAACTTCTTTTCTTTTTCAACAAGACCGTTTTCACCGAAAACAAATTCAGCCGTGAAATCGTCAACCTTAACCTCGGCGGTCTGATTTTTGAAATCGGTGCCGTTTACGGATTTATCCGAGCAAGCACCGAGAAAAAGAAGCGATGCCGCCGAAAAAAGAGCAATAATTTTTTTAAAGCTGTTCTTCATTTTTTTGTCCCCTTTGTTTTTGATGGTTAAATTATAACTGTTAAAAGAATAAAAATCAAGAGCTATTTATCCCTCAACCATAACATTAGGAACAGTACCGACTATAACCGTCTGTGCAACACAGAAAGAGGTTTCAACGGTCTGTTTTATTCTCTTGCCTGACATGGTCAGAATGACGGTTGTTTCTATATTAAGCATAACGCTGTGCTGTGTCTGATTTATGCCCGCACTCGTGAAAACATTTTCAAAATTGCTTTGCGTCGATGAAGAAAAACCTACATCAACATCAATATAAGGTCCCCATCCCGAAAAAAGAGCAACTCCGCTTGCCGAGCCGAGAGAAACCGTTATATCGGTTTTTCCTTTTTGGTTGAATTCTTCATCAATCGAATTTGTTACATGTGATTTGAACAAATTCAGCTTCACAATATCGGTTGTTATGCCTGTAACGGTGTTGTTTTCCGTGTAATTTATGCTGACTATTTCCGAATAGGCAGGTGCGTTTTCCGAAAGGATTTTTTCAACGGCGGAATTTACCGTTTTTGATGAAATTGCATATGCTTCAAGTGCTGCAAGGTCATATAATGTGGGTCGAAGTTTAGCGTCGAGAAGAAGGAGAGAAATAAGAAAAACAATAAAAACGCAGACAGTTTTGAATAACCATGAATTGTTTCTGTAACAAAGCCGTCTGCGTCTCATATATACCACCTCATTCTATTATATGAAACGGTGTTCCTTAAATTGTAAGAAATTTGTAAGAATATGTTAACAATTATTCAAAGATTCGGAGTTATGATATAATCGGAATATAGAAAGCGGGGTTATTGCGATGAAAAAAGAACATAAAGAAATAATTATCGGCGGTATTGCGGTTGTGTTGATTATTGCATCATGTTTTGTTTCTTATGACAAATTCAGAACCTTTAATCCGATAAAAGGCGGAATGGGTTTTGCCAAAATAGTGATTTTTGATGAGGATTATGCCGAGGTTAACGATTCGCCGAGAGTGATTCTCACAAATCCCGAAAACAGCAAGGGAAAATTCATAGAAATCATTGAAAGCGAAGGCTATGAATACATTGAGCAAATGGGTTCTGTTCACTTCGTTGAAAAAAACGGTGAAAGAGAAGTTGTAACTTCAAATATCAATAAATATATCGGAAGATGGTCGTGGTAAATTATGAAAATAATCTTATATATTTTCACAGCATTGTTTCTGACGGTTTCTGCTTGTGTTTATACTATTCGTGAAAACCACGATTTGGAACTGCTTATTGGAAACATCGGCAGCGATGTGATTATCCGTACCGCTTTGATTTGTGCCGTTGTGTGTCTGATAATTATATCGGTTATTGCTGTTGCCAAAAAAGAAAAACACAGAGTCTTAAAGGCTGTTATATGCCTTGCTGCTTCGGGAGTTATGCTTTACTGTATCGGAGTTTCCGGATTTTTCAGCCGACCTTATACATATTACGATTTCACTTCTCCCGACGGCAAATATACTGTAATTGCAGGGGAGTGGTCATGGCTTCTCGGCGGCGGAATAAATTTCTATGAAAGGACAAATCCCCTTTTTGTCAAAAGAATCGGAAGTTTTTCAACCGATGACGGATATGAGCCGATAAAAAACGGCGATTATTCATCGGAATGGAACGGAAATATTATGATTTTCACCGCAAATAACGGCAACGGAAAATATGAAACAGTTAAAATAAAAACAAGCTGACTCATGCGGGTCAGCTTGTTGCTTTTATTCTGTCTGATATGCGCCTCTTGCATAAAGAATCCACTTTGAACGGTCAAGGGGATTGACGCCTCTTCTCGGGTTGATATGTTCAAGACCGTCACGACATTCACGGTAGCCGTAAAACGACTGCGAAAGCACGGCTTTTCCCGATGAAATAACCGCAAGCTTTGCAGGAAAATCCATTGATGTTGCAACGGGAACAATCGCTTCGAGGGTGACGATATCCGACGTGATAACGGGAGAATCGTATTCTCCGCCCATTTTGATTATTTCCGAAAAAATCTTTCCCGAAAGCTCGTCGGGTGCGGTTACTCTTATCTTGAGCAGAGGTTCAAGAATTGTTGAACCGATTTCGGAAAGACCGTTCATGAATGCCATTGGAGTGCAAACAAAAAAGTCGAGCGGATGAGTGTGTATCGTGTGATGTTCACCGCCCACGAGAGTGCATTTGAAATCCGTAACCTCCCAGCCGTAAAGACCTTGTTCAAGGCAGGAATTGAATGAAGTGCGGATATGTGACTGATATCTGTAAAAGCATTGATTTGACGGGAGTTTTCCGTGATACGAAACACCGTAGCCTCTCGGCATGGGTTCAAAAAGGAATTCAACAACCGCCCAGCAGGGTTTGGGCATGGTGTATCTTGCACGGGCATATCCCGTGCCTGCGGGGGTTTCTTTATAGATAACCGTCGGAGGTGAAAAATCTGCTGAAATTCCGTAGCGTTCATTCAGAAGATTGCCGAGAACTTCAAGCTGAATTTTGCCTGTGGTGTTTATCGTGATTTCTTTCTGACCGTTTTCCCATTTTGCATCTATATACGGTTCTTCGTCCGAAAGCTCGCCGAGTGCCTGAGCGAGTGCGGGGGTTTTGAGGGGATCGGAATCGGACGGAGTAACTTTTACACGCAGAAACGGATTGACAAGCTTGGCTGACTCGCTTACCGCAAGCGAACCGATGAAATGACCTGTTTTTGCACTCGGCAGACCGCAGACAGCTGCAATGTCACCGCTTTTGATAATTCCCGAATCGGCATATTTTGCACCGCAGAATTTCTTGATTTGAGATATTTTCTCTTTTACGGGCGGCTTTTTCTCAATTTCAACGGCATCGGAAGCAACGGTGATTTCGTTTTGGGGTGAGAATATTTCAACCTCGTCGCGGTTTGATATTTCACCGCCGAAAAGCCTTATGTGTGAAACTTTTCCGAGCGCTTTGTCATGTTCGATTTTGAAAATTATTCCGCATAATTCATCGGTTGATCTGCGTTCGGAAGACGGCATAAATTCAGTGAGCACATCGGCAAGTTCTTTTATTCCTATTGAATATTTTGCACTTCCGAAAACAACGGGAGTGAGTTCGCAGTCAGCAATTTTTTTGCGGATAAGCTCTTTTGCACGCTTTTCCGGAAGAACGGAATCGTTCAGAAAAACATCCGCCGCTTCATCACAGATATCGGCAAGAGCTTCCGTTGCGGCAAGTGCAAGTTTTTTGCCCTCGATTGCCTTGATGCAAGCGGTTTCTTCTCCTTCATTTTCAATATCCGAAAGAA
The DNA here is from genome assembly GCA_045531035.1 of Acutalibacteraceae bacterium. Classification (GTDB taxonomy): domain Bacteria; phylum Bacillota; class Clostridia; order Oscillospirales; family Acutalibacteraceae; genus CAG-177. The sequence continues at coordinate 4,450 of JAZSDF010000001.1, forward strand.
TAAGATGCGACTGTGATGAAATCTGTCGGAGTTCATTTATAACGGAGGAAACATCCGAGCCTGCTCTGTCAATTTTATTTATAAAAACCATTCTCGGGAGCCTTGCGGTATCAAGGGATTTGAGGATGTTTTCCGTATGTGCACGGACACCCTCAACTGCCGAAACAATAACAACAGCATAGTCAAGAGCCGATAACGCTCTTTCAACCTCACCCGCAAAATCTATATGACCCGGGGTATCGATAATGTTGATTGTAACACCGTTCCATTCGGTTGAAGCGGTTGCTGTCCTGACCGAAATACCTCTTTGTTTTTCAACGGAAAGGCTGTCTGTTGCGGTTGTTCCCGCATCAACGCTTCCTGCACGGCGGATTGCCCCCGTCAGATAAAGCAACTGCTCGGTGAGAGTTGTTTTGCCCGAGTCAACGTGAGCAAGAATACCGATGTTATGAATTTTTACGGACATAAGCAGCTCCTTCTTTTTACAGTTTCAACTATTATATTTTGATAATACTTTTTTGTCAATATAAAATAAGTTGCAATTTATATGCTGTTATGATAAACTATATCTGTATATGTCAGCAAAATATTAATCGGAGGCTGAATAATGAAAAAATATGACGTTATCGTAATCGGTGCAGGTAACGGCGGTCTGACTGCGGCTGCAAACTGTGCCAAAGCAGGTCTTTCAACGCTTCTTCTTGAAAGACACAATATCCCCGGCGGCTCCGCATCTTCATTTGTAAGAGGCAGATTTGAATTTGAGCCCTCGCTTCATGAGCTTGCAGGCATCGGAACTCCCGAAGAAGTCGGTGCAATTGAGCAGATATTCAACAAAATCGATGCAAAGGTTGATTGGTATAAGCACAACTCCACCTTCCGCCTCGTTGTTCCCGCAAAGGAAGGAGATAAGGATACTTTTATCAATGAAAACGGCGTTGAAGTGACCGTTGATGCAAGAATGCCCGTCGGCTTCAACAATTTCGCAAGAAAGCTTGATGAAATCGTTCCCGGCTCATATGAAAGCTGTATGGCGGCGTTTGACTTGTCAACCCGTATGTTCAATGTTTTCGAATGTCTTGATAATCCCGGCAAGATTCCGAGCGTTCTCAAGTACGTTCCCGACGTTCTCCGTATGACAACCTGCACTCTCCAGGAAGGTCTTGATATTCTCGGTATGCCTAAAAAAGCGCAGGATATTTTCAATACATATTGGTGCTATATGGGTGTTCCCGCATCGCAGTTTGACTTCCTTTATTATCTGTGCGTTCTTCACAGCTATATTAAGAGCGGCACGGGTATTCCTCATAACAGAAGCCATGAAATGAGTCTTGCAATCGATAAGGTTATCCGTGATAACGGCGGAGATATCTGGTATAACTCCGAGGTTACAAAGATTATCATGGAAGACGGTAAACCCGCAGGCGTTGTTATCAACGGCGAAAAAGAGGTTTACGGTAAGTATTTCATCTGCAACTCATATCCTTATGCGGTTTTCAATGAGCTTATGGATAAAAAGGATGTTCCCGAAAAGCAGATTAAGATGCTCAACGCAAGAAAAACCGCCTGCACTCTTACAACTGTTTATCTCGGCATGAACGTTACCAAGGAAGAACTCGGTATCACCGACTATTCTGTATTCATTGCTCCCGATTCGGATTCCGATAAGCAGTATGAGGCTGCTCAGAACTTTGGCGGCGGTTTCTGCATTATCAACTGCCTCAATGAGATTATTCCCGACTGCACTCCCGAAGGTACCTGCCAGCTTTTCTTGACTACAATGACCTTCGGCGACGTAATGAAGGATGTTAAGCCTCAGGATTATAAGAAATTCAAAACAAAGGTTGCAAAGGATATGATTGAAACCTGTGAAAAGGCTCTCAACATTTCCATCACCCCTTACATTGAAGAAATAGAAATAGCTCTTCCTCCCACATTTGCCCGTTATCTCAACACACCTCTCGGCACACCTTACGGCTATAAGCTTGAAAAATGGGACAGCATGATTCCCAGAACAGCTCAGTATATGAACGATCAGCCGTTTAAGAACTTCTTCTTCTGCGGTGCAACCCAGGAAAGAGGCGACGGCTACGGCTGTGCATACTATTCGGGCGAAAAAGCTGCAGGAATTGTGATTAAAAAGATGAAGGAGGGCAAATAAGATGGCAGGCATGCTTAAAAAAGATTTAAAGGCACTCGACTTTATTCCGCTTCTCAAAAACAGACAGTCAAGATTTGATTCGGCAAGCTCAGTACTTTCACCCATTGCCGACAATGCAACGGCAATTGCCCGTGCGCTTCATCCCAAGCGTCAGTATTTAAAGGTTGCCGAAGTTAAGGATATGTCGCCCGATTGCAAGAGCTTCACCCTTGTTCCCGACCCTGAAAGAGGAACAACTCAGCTTGCATATTTCGGTGCAGGCAAATATCTCACGGTTTTTGAAACAATCAACGGTATGCCCGTAACAAGAGCATATTCGATTTCATCCTCACCCAAGGATTCTCTTGAAGGTAAATATGTTTTAACAATAAAGCTTGTTGACGGCGGTCTTGTTTCAAGATATATTTTTGACACATGGACTGTTGGCGCAACCGTTGAAGTTTCGGCTCCCTCGGGTAATTTTGAATATCAACCTCTTCGTGATGCACAGAAGGTTATCTGCGTTGCAGGCGGAAGCGGTATAACACCGTTCGTTTCAATGGCAAATGCAATTGCAGACGGCGACGAAGATTTTGAAATGACCCTTCTTTACGGAAGCCGCAACAAGGAAAACATTCTTTTCTTCAACGAACTTGAAGAACTTGAAAAGAAATGCGATAAGATAAAGGTTGTTCATGTTCTCAGCGATGAGAAAAAGAAAATAAAAGGAACGGAAAAAGGCTTTATCACAGCGGAGCTTATCAAAAAATATGCACCTGAAAACGAAGCTTATTCCGTGTTCCTCTGCGGGCCTCAGCAGATGTATGAATTTGTTGATAAGGAACTTGAAAAGCTCGGTCTTGCAAAGAAATATATCCGTCATGAGATGTTCGGCGAATTCCATAATCCCGCATCTCAGCCCGATTATCCCGCAAGTGTTCCCGAAAAAGTCAAAATCACCGTTACCATTCAGGATAAGACCTATATTATTTTCGGTTCATCTTCGGATTCGGTTATGCAGATAATCGAGAAAAACGGTCTTGCCGCACCTGCCAGATGCAGAAGCGGTGAGTGCGGATTCTGTCATTCGCATCTTATTTCGGGCGAGGTTTATGTTCCCAAGCACCTTGAATACCGCCGTCTTGCAGACTATCAGTTCGGCTGTATTCACCCTTGCTGTTCATTCCCTCTCACCGACCTTGAAATCAATGTTCCGCCCGCAAAATAAAAGCAAAAAGCCCGGAGTGCGTTACACATTCCGGGCTTGATTTATGCCATGAATTTCCTCTTGACTTTTTGTCAAAAAAGGTATAGTATATAGTTCAAAGAGAACAAATGTTCGAAAAGTGAAGGAGGATACGCATGGTCAGAAAAGTGTTTGTTGACGTGTATGTGCTTGTTGATAAAGACGGCAAGCGCAGACCTTTGCGTATTCAATGGGAAGACGGTACGGTTTATACCGTTGAAAGGCTTCTTAACAGATGCCGATGCTGTTCGAGGAATGTCGGCGGCGGTGAAATACGATACACCGTGCAGATAAACGGCAGAGAAACCTTTATTTTTGAGGATAACCACGGAAAATGGTTTGTTGAAGGGAAATGTTAGATGATATTCATATACACACTCATTTCATTTTCGCCTCTGTTGCCCCATTTATAGTAGGGGATGAGCTTTATCTCCGTTTCTTCATATTCGGGATTTTTCCATTCGTCATAAAGAATACCGCAGTCTTTTTCTCTGTAACCTTTTGCATAAATCACATCGCCGTCTGTCCTGAAATCGGGACAGCGGCTTATTTTTATTGTCTGCAGATTTTTGCCGTTATCCGCTTCTTCAATACAATATACAAACGGTCCTCTTGTAACTGCGATTTTTCCGATATTTGACCTCACTCTGTTTGAGCATTTCATCATTTTTACCTGCATTTTGAATTCGGCATTGATTTCCGTTTCAGATTTGATATTAAAATATGCATAGCCGTTTCTTATTTCGCACGGCTTTGAAAATATGTGATTATTGCACCATGCGGGAATTCTGATTGCGAGAGTGATTTCCTTTTTGGGTGAAATTTCAATTGAAACTTTACCGTTTTCTGTGTATGAAGAAATTATTTTTATGTCTGCATTTTCTGTTTTTGCTTCGCATCCGATAAACTGATGTATATATAAAATATCATCATTTTCCGTCATACAGTATTCTCCGATTGAAGAAATAATTCTTGCAAGATTAGGCGGACAGCAGGCGCATCCGAACCACTTCTGTCTTATGGGTTTAACATGATATTTTCTCGAATCTCTGTGCGATGCCTCGGGAAGCACTTCAAGAGGATTTGCATAGAAAAAGCTTTTTCCGTCTCTTGCCATTCCCGATAAAACCGTGTTATACAAAGCCCTTTCAACGGTGTCGGCAATTTCTGAGTCGGGCTGAATTTCAAGCATCCTGCGTGCAAAGAAAACAAGACCTATTGAAGCACAGGTTTCGCTGTATGCAAGGTCGTTAGGTAGGTCATAATTGAATGTGAACGCTTCTCCGTCAACGGTTGAGCCTATTCCGCCCGTGATATACATCTTTTGGTGCATGATGTTTTCAATAAGCTTTCTGCAGGCTGTGAAAAGCTCTTCGTCGTTGTAATGTTTTGCAACATCAGTCATTCCGCTGTAGAGATAAACACCCCTTACCGCATGACCTACGGCTTCGTGCTGTTTTCTCGGTTCGCAATGCGCCTGATTATAATGATAATTGTCGTGAACCGTTGTTTTGCCGAGTACCGTATCATAGTAATAAGGCTTTTTGCCTCTTTCGTCAATGAAAAATTTTGCGGTTTCGAGATATTCTTTTTTACCTGTTATATCATAAAGCTTGACAAGAGCCATTTCTGCAATTTCATGACCGCCGTAGCCTTTGATTTTGTCCTCGCCGAAGATATTGCAGATTAAATCTGCAAATCGGCAGGCAGCATCGAGAATTTTTCTTTTGCCCGTTGCGTTATAATAACTTGCTGCCGCTTCGGCAAGATGACCGAAGCAATAAAGCTCATGAAAATCCTTTAAATTGGTGAAAATTTCATTGCGGTTATTGATGACATAAAGTGTGTTGAGATAACCGTTTTCAAGCTGTGCGGCGCAAATCAGCTCGATGATTTTGTCAGCTTTTTCTTCAAGAGTTTTATCAGGATGATTGATGAGGGAATAGCCGACAGCTTCGAGCCATTTATAAACATCGCTGTCCTGAAAAACCCAGCCGTGAAATGCGTCGGAGTCGGCATTGTCATCATTATAATACCATTTATCGACAGGGTATATCGGCACATTTTTGCCGATTTTAAGTTTTCTGACAATCCTGCCTGCTTTTACAAAATTCTCGATTGCACAGCTTTTTTCAGCACCGTCTATTCTGTCATGCAAAGCCTCATACTGATAAGGGATAACCTCTTTTCGGACAAGCTCCTGCTCGTTTGTCCAGAAGGGGTCATTTATTTTTATCTTTTTAAGTTCAATATGCTTTGAATATATTTTTTCGTTCATATGAACACCTCTTTGACATTATAATAAATTTTGACTAATTTGTAAATATATGCTATAATTATAAAATCACATACTCTTGATACGGAAATGAGGAAAAATAAAAATGAGTGTAGAATTGAAAAGAACTTATGTGCCTTTTAATGACTGGAAGGAGAAATCAAAGCAGACGGAATATACCGAAAGCACGCCTCTGCTTGCACCCGACGGAACTCTCCTTGCAAAGGGCTGGGCGAGAAAGAATGTTTTTGAATATAACAGAGATTATGTAAAAACGGGCATAATGAGCCGCAAGGAATGGGATTTTTATAATATCACCGACGGAAAAATGCAGATGCTTATCAGCTTTGCAAATATCAACATGGGCGGTTATGTCGGTGCAAAGCTTGTTGACCTTGAAACAGGAAAAGTCATTATCGATGCAACCCAGCTTTTCCTTGGAGGAAAGAAGCATATCCCACCCGCAAAGGGCGATGAACCTAACCGTTTCAAGGATAAAATCGGCAATGCGGAGTTTGATTTTATTACAAAAGAAACCGAGAGAACTCTTTGGTTCAAGAAGAAGCACGGCGGAAAGAATGTTGAATGTCATTGTCAGATGGATATCATGCCGGGTCTTGAAAACATAACAACCGTTATTCCTTTTGAAGGGGATAACACAAAATATTTCATGACCACAAAGCAGTTCTGTATGCCCTGTGATGCCGTGTTTAAAATTGATGATTTTACATACGAGTTTTCCAAGGAAGACACATTCTGCACTCTTGACTGGGGCAGAGTTAACACTCCCCACAAAATGGTATGGTATTGGGGAAGCGCTTCAACATATGTTCCCGATGAAAACGGTGTGAAGCATCTTCTCGGCTTTGAAATCACATGGGCAATCGGTGACGAAAGCAATGCAACCGAAACCTGTATCCTCTATGACGGAAAAGTGCATAAATTCGGTGCTGTTGACGTTGAAAAATTTCCTAAGGGCAGATATCTTGAAGAATGGAAATTTGTTTCCGAGGACGGCAGATTCAATATGACGATGACACCCACTCTCGATAACCATACCGATGTCAATTTCCTTATCGGCAGAATGAATTGCCACCAGATTTTCGGTATATGGAACGGTGACGTAACTCTTGACGACGGAAGAAAAATAGAAATCAAAGACCTTTTCACATGGTGTGAATATGTAGAAAACAGATGGTAAAAAACAACCCGCTTTGCAAATCTGCAAGGCGGGTTAATTCTTTAATTGTATAATTTTGCAACAGCCGATGTCTGCTTTTTCATCTCTTTACGAACATCGTCGGGAGAGAGGATTTCCGCTTCGTTTCCGAATCCGAAAACCCATGCAAGGAACTGCTGACTGACAACAACATTGACCGTGAATGTGAAATGTTCATTGCCGTCTTTAATGATTATTGTGTCTCTGCCGAAGCGGTCAAGAACGGCACCGACAAGATGGTTTGCAAAGCGGAGCTTCACCTTCTGTTCTTCTCCGCCGAACATTCCGAAAACCGTTTTGGTATATGCCGACATATCAACTTTTTCAAATTCATCAGTGCCATCCCGTTCTGATTCGGTAAGAGTAACTTTCTCCATTTTGTCAACACGGTAATGGCGCATTTGATTTGCTTCGGAATTCCATGCAAGCATGTAGTAATTTTCATCGTCCCATATAAGTGCAAACGGGCTTACTTCATAAAAATTACCGTCATGTCTGTATCGTCTTGTTTTTTCAACTGTGTATTCAAAATATTTATAGCATATTTTTCTGTTTTGAGTAATCGCATCGGAAATAACATCGACCGTGTAATAAATACTTTCGTTCATGCTTTTGACACGGTTTGTAACAAATACCTGCCTTTGCAGAAGCTGACCGTCATAAACGCTTGCAAGACTTTCGAGCTTTTTGATGAGCTTATATGTTTTATCTTGGGTTACGAATTTTGATGACTGAATACTGTCAACAAGGAGCTTGAGTTCGGGGATTTCAAAATCACGCTCGCCGATATAATATCCGCCGTTTTTTCCTTTGACCTGAATTATGTCGAGCCCGAAAAGTCTGAGTGCTTCGATATCATCATAGATGCTTTTTCTTTCTGCCGAAATATTGTTTTTTGCAAGTTCTTCAATTATCTGCGCAGTGCTGACGGGATGCTCCTCGTCAGAGTACTGCATGAGAAATCTGACAAGATAAAGAAGTTTGAGCTTCTGATTTGATGATTTTGCCACTTGTTTCACCCTAACTTGTGTTTTGTGTTTATAAATTCAGCATATCATATTAAAAGATTAAAATCAATGCGTTTGTTAACAATTTGTTCAAAAAGATGTTATATATTAAATCCATAAATTAATGCGGAGGTAAGAAGTTGAAAAAAATCGAAAACAAAACGCTTGTTAAAATCGGTCTTGCCGTTATAGGTGTGTATCTTGTTATTCACTATTGGAGCAATATTTCGGGCATAATCGGAACGGTTATTTCCGCAGCCTCGCCTCTTCTCTTCGGATTTGTTATTTCTTATCCGCTTAATATTCTTATGAAATTCTATGAAAGGCATTGGTTTCCGAATTCAAAAAAGAAAATTGCCGAAAAAAGCCGCAGACCCGTATGCCTTATCGGTGCAATACTCACCGTTATGGGAATTATTGCGCTTATAGGCGTTCTTATTGCACCTCAGCTTGTTAACTGTATCAAACTTCTTGTTGCGGAGGTTCCCGCGGCAATCAATATGATTGTTGAAAAGCTTAAAACCATTGAGTTTATTTCGAAGGATTTGATTAACGCACTTTCTTCAATCGACTGGAAATCAAGAATAAATGACATAATCGGAACCGTAACCTCGGGTCTCGGAAGTGCAATGGATGTTGCGGTGAGTGCCGTAACCTCGATTTTCTCGGTTGTTGCAAATGTTGTTCTCGGACTTATTTTCGCACTTTATCTTCTTCTCGATAAGAACAGATTGGTTAACCAGGTTAAAAAAGTTTCCGAAAAATATGTTCCCGAAAAATGGCTCGGAAAATTAACCCATGTTCTCGGCGTTGTTAACGACAGCTTTCACCGTTTTATTGTCGGTCAGTGCACGGAAGCTGTTATTCTCGGAACCCTTTGTACCGTAGGTATGATGATTTTAAGGCTTCCCTATGCCGCAATGATCGGCGCACTTGTTGCGTTTACCGCACTTATTCCTATTGTAGGTGCATTTATCGGTGCGGGTGTGGGTGCGTTCCTTATTCTCATGGAATCTCCCGTGAAAGCGTTGATTTTCCTTGTGTTTATCGTTGTTCTTCAGCAGCTTGAAGGCAATCTCATTTATCCCAAGGTTGTCGGTTCTTCAATCGGTCTGCCGGGTATATGGGTGCTTGCGGCAGTAACCGTAGGAGGCGGTGTTATGGGTATCTGGGGTATGCTTATCGGTGTTCCCATGGCGGCGGCATTTTACCGTCTCGTCAAAGAAGATGTGAACCGCAAAACGGAAATACATGAAGAAGTTGTTTCCGAAACAGCAGAAAATATAAAACCGTAAAATTTACCTCGGAGTGCTTCGGCACTCCGAATTTTTTACATCATCGTACAAACAAATGTTCGAAAAGGTATTGAATTTCTGCAAAATAATTGTTATAATAATGCGGTAAATTTATTCGGGGAGGCATGGAAGGATGAGCGAAAAAGTTTATATTGCAATAGACCTCAAGTCTTTCTATGCGAGTGTTGAGGCAAGGGAGAGAGGACTCGACCCGATGAGCGTGAATCTTGTCGTTGCAGACCCCACGAGAACCGAAAAAACCATTTGTCTTGCCGTTTCTCCGAGCCTTAAAAGCTACGGTGTTTCGGGAAGAGCAAGAATGTTTGAACTGATTCAGCAGGTGAAAAGTGCAAACTATCTCCGCAGAATGAACGCACCGAATAAGCGTTTTACCGGTAAATCATACGATGCCAACAAACTGAAATCCGACCCGTCTCTTGAAATTGACTATATTGTATCTCCGCCGAGAATGGCACTTTATATCGAATACAGTACCCTCATTTATCAGGTTTATCTTCGCTATGTTGCCCCGGAGGATATTCATGTCTACAGCATTGACGAGGTTTTTATCGACGCCACGAAATATCTGAAGCTCAATAATATGTCGGCTCATGATTTTGCACGGATGCTGATAAAAGAAGTTCTCGCCGAAACGGGGGTTACCGCAACGGCAGGTATAGGCACAAATCTTTATCTTTGCAAGGTTGCAATGGATATAACCGCAAAGCATATTCCCGCCGATAAGGACGGAGTGAGGATTGCGGAGCTTGACGAAATGAGCTACAGAGAGAAGCTGTGGGACCACAGACCGCTCACGGATTTCTGGAGAGTGGGCAGGGGAATATCCGAAAAGCTTGAAAAACACGGTATGCTGACCATGGGCGATGTTGCTCTTTGTTCAATAAAAAACGAGGATTTGCTTTATCGCCTTTTCGGCATAAATGCCGAGCTTCTCATTGACCATGCGTGGGGATGGGAGCCTTGCACTATTGCCGAAATAAAAGCATATAAACCTCAGACAAACAGTATCAGCACGGGTCAGGTTTTGCAGATGCCGTACACCTTTGAAAAAGCGAAACTCATAACACGAGAGATGGCTGATAATCTTTCCCTTGACCTTGTCGAAAAAAAGCTTGCAACAAGTCAGCTTGTGCTTGTGATAGGATATGACATTGAAAATTTGACGGATATCGGAAGAAGAAAAGCTTATGCCGGCGAAATCAAAATCGATTTTTACGGCAGGGAGGTTCCTAAGCACGCAAGAGGTACGGCGAATATAGGAAGACAAACATCATCGACGAAACTTATCACCGATGCGGCAACCGAGCTTTTTGAGAGAATTGTTGACAAAAATCTGCTTATCCGAAGAATAAATCTCACCGCCTGCAATGTTATCCGTGAGTGTGACATCAAAAATGAAGAAGTGCCTGAACAGCTCAGCCTTTTTGAGGATTTTGAAGAGAAAGAACGAAAAAAAGCTGAGCTTGAGGAGTCTCTTGACCGTGAGCGCAGAATACAGGATGCTTTGATTGAAATCAAGCAGAAATACGGTAAAAACGCTATCCTCAAAGGAATGAATTATAAAGAGGGTGCAACCGCAAAAGACCGCAACAAGCAAATCGGAGGTCATAAAGCCTGATATGAATGAGAACTATAAGGAAATAATAAATCTTCCCCATCATGTTTCCGAAAAAAGACCGCATATGTCTATGATTGACCGTGCGGCGCAGTTCAGCCCGTTTGCGGCATTGACAGGTCATGATGCGGCACTTGACGAAACAGCAAGGCTGACGGATGTTTTTATTGAACCCGATGAGGATGAAAAACTGCTTCTTGATGCCAAACTGCATATGCTTATTGATTTAATTGAGGAAAAGCCCTCGGTAACCGTGACATATTTTGTTCCCGACGACAGAAAAGACGGCGGCAGATATGTGAATATAACAGGTTATCTCAAAAAAATAAACACTTTGAAGCGTGAAATAACAATGGGTGACGGCACTTGTATTTCCGTTGATTTTATAAGCGGAATTTACGGAGAGATATTTGACGGAATAATATATTAATATTGCTATTTATTGTTTACTATGATATAATATTAATCTATAAAAGGAGGATTGATTCAATGAACGCATTGCTCGGTAAAGTCAAATGGCTGTTCACGGAAATCAAGACACATTGGAATACTCCCGCAGAAGGAAAATACGTTCCTTACAAGGAGTATAAAGATGTTGTTCTTGCCGTCGGCAGCAACTACGCAGGCTCAAAGGTGCTTGAATACATAGGCTTTTTCTCATCGTGTTATCTCATCATGCACCACTACAAGCTTCCCTATCTTACCTTCTCGGTTATCGGTATTCTCAATATGCCGCTTAACTACATTTCCGCACTTATGTGGTGGCTTGTCTGTGACAACCTCGGATTTCTTCCGAAGAAAACCGAAAAGAAATTTTATCTTGCTTACGGTCTTATGATTCTTTTCGGAATTTCAACGATAGTGTTTGACTATTCGACTTTATTTGACCAGACAGGTACTTTCATCCGTCTGCTCAACGGTTTTGAGGGCATGAATGCCACGGCTTGTTTCAAAACGTTCGGTACTCATTTCCTCTATACAGGCTGGGTAGGTGCAAGAAATATCTTCTGGCGCAAAAAACTTCTGCCAAAATTTGGCAGATATAAATATTCGCTTTACTGCGATGTTGTTCCCAAGTGCATAATGGTAATCCTCATCGGTTGGCTTCCCGTTTATAACATTCCCGATGTTGCAACAAGAGTGTGGGTCGGCAACCTTCTTTTTGCCACATATAACGTTTTCGGCTTCGCAAACAACATGGAAACCTGCACAAAGAGCATCAGTCCCGACCTTCAGGAAAGAATTCTTGTCAGAAGCTATCCCGTAAAGCTTTCCCATTTCTTCAATACTCTTTCAAGCCTTGCGATTTCGGTTGCAATCGGCTTCCTCAAGGATGAATGGGCAGACATCAATCTTTACAGATACGTTATTCCCGGAACATTCATTTTCTTTGCCGTACTGACAATGGTATTTGCAGGCAGAGTAAAAGAAAGAATACCTCAGCCTCCCGTTGAAAAGAAGATTCAGATTAAGTTCTGGGACGGTATGTTTGGTGTTCTCAGAAATAAATATTTGCTGATAAAAACTGTTGTTGAGCTTATCGACGCTCTCGGTAACGGTATGCTGCCGCTTACAACAATTCTTTATCTTTATACTTTCCGACTCAGCGGCTTGCCTTACAGCCTCCTTGTTATGCTGATTTCGTTTGCAGGTACACCGCCCGATTTCCTCTCGCCTTATTTCCTTAAGAGATTCTCATATAAGCAGATCATGATTTTCTATCAGCTTTCAAGAGCAATAGGAAACGCACTTATAATTGCCGCAATGTGGTTCTGCGGAGATAATGTCAACCTTTGCGGAACAATCTGCGTTGTTGTTCTTTTCTTTATGGAAATGACAAAGACCGTTCCCACAACCGCGGGTCACGATATGGATGTCCGTATCAAAGATTATCAGATGTATCTTTCGGGTGAACGCCTTGAAAGCTTCTCAAGCGTTTTCGGTTGGTTCACCGACCCGATAAAGAACTTTGTGGGACTTATCATTCCTCTTATGCTTCTCGGCTACGGCTTCAACAGTAACTGGGATATCCTTTTCCTTGATTCTTCAAGAGCAAACATCATTATCATACCGCTGATATTCGATGTTGTCGGCTTCACTCTTATGACCATTCCTTATCTGTTCTGGGATTATGACAGCAATAAGCAGAACATGGTTATGGAAGTGCTTAAACGCCGTGCGGAAGTAACGGAAAAGAAGGCAAAAGAAGAGGGCGAAAAAGTCAGCGGCGGATATATAGGATAGGGGGTGAAAAAACATGAGTAAAAAAGAAAAAAAGATAAATGTTACGGTTGAAGAACCCATTCGTCTCGATATCCCCGAAGAAGAAATATGGACTTATCAGATCGAGGGCCTTGCAGCCCCCAGAATCAATCAGACTCCGAAGCACTATAATCTCAAGAAAATTATCTTTGTTGTAACAATTGTTCTTGCAGTTTCTCTTTCGTGTTTTTTCAGCGTCCTTACTCTGAGAAAGGATACCTTTGAATTTGAACAGGTTCAGAACGGTTATGCTTTCACGAGATTCAGCAACACGGGATTCATAACAGAACTTGAAATCGATTATGTTGCCGATGTTGAATACGAACTCGGCAATTCCGACCCCAAAACAAATTTCAAGGTTGTCAAGGACGAAACAAAGCCCGTAACCGAAGTGGGAAGCTATGTGCTTAACTGCGATGAAAAGGTTCAGGTTATAACCATAGGTGCAGGCGTTGAAAAGGTTGATTCAAAGGCTTTTTATTCATGCTGGGCACTGCGTGAAATCAGAGTCGATGAAAACAATCCCAACTATTGCGATGTTGACGGCGTTCTTTATAACAAAGACAAAACAGAGCTTATCTGCAGACCGTGTGACCACGATACATATCTTGCGGAAAAATACGGTTATGCCGAATATGACAATAACGGCTGGCGCATAGAAATTGCTGCGGAAGATCCGAGATATGAGCAGTATGTCAGGGATGTCATGACCTTTGTTGTTCCGTCAACAGTTACAACAATCGGTGAAATGAGCTTCAACTATGCCAATATGAGGAATGTTTATCTTCCCGAAGGCTTAAAAGTGATAGAAACACTCGGATTTTTTGAGATTCCTCTTCTCGAGAATGTTTATTCTTACAAGACGGAATCGGTTGTTGAGGATTCGCATTATGTTTCCGACGAAGCACTCGGAACTGTTTATAATTCACTTCCCGAGGGTCTTGAGTATATCGGTTCGGACGCTTTCAGCTATAACCGTGAAATGAAATATATGTATATTCCCTCAAGCGTTAAGTATATCGGACATAACTCATTCTGGGATACTGTTTATAAAGACGGAAAAGAACTTAAGGGTATTGTGAAAATGAATGTTGCCGTTTCCGAAGAAGAGTTTGAGAACTCGGTTGAAGCAGGTAATAACTGGTGCCCGAAATATGACTATCTTCTCTTTAAAAAGAGTATAGACATTGAATATTCGGCAGAAAGAAATTAAAGCAAATCTAAGGAGCAATTTGAATGAGCGAAATTTTTAACATTCCCGCAATCAAATATGAAGGACCAAAGAGCAAGAATCCTCTTGCGTTCAAATATTATGATAAAGACCGTGTTATCATGGGAAAAAAGATGAGCGAGCATCTTAAGTTTGCCATGGCATGGTGGCACAATCTCTGCGCTTGCGGAACGGATATGTTCGGCAGAGATACCGCGGAAAAAACTTTCGGTGCAGTTCCCGGCACAATGGAACACGCAAAGGCAAAGGTTGATGCAGGTTTTGAATTTATGTCAAAGCTCGGTGTTGAATATTTTTGCTTCCATGATGCAGATATCGTTCCCGCCGCAGACGACATCAAGGAAACAAACGAAAGACTTGACGAAATCACAGATTATATTCTCGAAAAAATGAACGAAACAGGTATCAAGTGCCTTTGGGGAACAGCAAATATGTTCTCCGACCCACGTTTCATGAACGGTGCAGGAAGCACAAATTCCGCAGATGTTTTCTGCTTTGCGGCTGCACAGGTTAAAAAAGCACTTGACCTGACGGTTAAACTCGGCGGTAAGGGCTATGTTTTCTGGGGCGGCAGAGAGGGTTATGAAACTCTCCTCAATACCGATGTCAAGTTTGAACAGGAAAACATTGCACGCCTTATGCGTCTTGCTGTTGACTACGGCAGAAAGATTGGCTTCGACGGCGATTTCTACATCGAACCCAAGCCGAAGGAACCCATGAAGCACCAGTACGATTTCGACGCTTCAACAGCTATCGGTTTCCTCAGACAGTACGGTCTTGACAGGGATTTCAAGATGAATATCGAAGCAAACCACGCAACACTTGCAGGCCATACCTTCCAGCATGAACTCCGCATCAGCGCAATCAACGGTATGCTCGGCAGCATCGATGCAAACCAGGGCGACCTTCTTCTCGGCTGGGATACCGACGAATTTCCGTTTGATGTTTATGAAGCAACGATGTGCATGTATGAAGTACTGAGGAGCGGCGGATTTGTAAACGGCGGTCTTAACTTCGATGCCAAAAACCGCAGACCCAGTAACACTCATGAGGATATGTTCCTCGGCTTTATCCTCGGAATGGATACTTTTGCTCTCGGTCTTATCAAAGCTGCCGAAATCATTGAGGACGGCAGAATTGACGGGTTTGTTGCAGATAAGTATTCATCGTTCAACAGTGAAATCGGTCAGAAAATCAGAAACGGCAATGTTACTCTTGAGGAGCTTTCGGATTATGCATGCGAAATGGGTAAACCCGCAAATCCCGGCTCGGGTAAGCAGGAATATCTTGAAAGCGTAATCAACAACATAATGTTCGGGTGATAATATGAAATATGTTATCGGTATAGATTTAGGCACAACGGGTCTTAAAACCGTTATTTTCAGCCGTGAGGGCGATGTTATCGCCTCGGCTTACAGAGAATATCCTCTCTCTCAGCCGGAAAACGGCTGGGCAGAGCAGGATCCCGAGCTTTGGTGGGTTGCCGCAAAAGAAACCGTCAATGAAACTCTTTCCGAAAGCGGTATATCGGCTGAAAATATCGTTTCTCTCGGCATATCGGGTCAGATGCACGGCCTTGTAATGCTTGATGAAAACTGCGATGTTATCCGTCCCGCAATTCTTTGGTGTGACCAGAGAACAGGCGAGGAATGTGAGGATATAACAAACATCATCGGTAAGGAAAGGCTTATTGAGATAACCGCAAATCCCGCTCTTACGGGCTTCACCGCATCAAAAATCATGTGGGTCAAAAAGCATGAAAAAGAGAATTTTGATAAATGCAGACATATCCTCCTTCCGAAGGATTATCTCCGCTTCAGGCTTTCGGGTGATTTTGCAACCGATGTTTCGGATGCGTCGGGTATGCAGCTTCTTGACGTTAAAAACCGTTGCTGGTCATATGAAGTATGTGAAAAGCTCGGAATTGACAAGTCTGTTCTTGCAAAGGTTTATGAATCTGTTGAAGTTACGGGTCATGTAAATGCCAAGGCATCGAAGGAAACAGGTCTTTCCGAAGAAACTCTTATTGTTGCGGGCGCAGGTGATAATGCCGCCGCCGCAGTCGGTACAGCCGTTATCCGTGACGGAAAAGCGTTCACAACAATCGGAACATCGGGCGTTGTTTTTGTCCATACCGATGAACCGAAAATTGACCCCATGGGCAGAGTTCACACATTCTGCTGTGCAGTGCCCGATAAGTGGCATGTTATGGGCGTTACCCAGGCGGCAGGTCTTTCGCTACAGTGGTTCAAAAATCAGTTCTGTCTTGCAGAAACCGAAGAAAGCATTGCGAAAAATGAAGATGTTTATAAGATTACCGATGTAAAAGCGGCGGGTATCCCCATCGGCGCCGAGAAGCTTTTCTATCTTCCTTATCTTATGGGCGAAAGAACACCCCATCTCGACCCCGACTGCAGAGGTGTGTTCTTCGGAATTTCCGCAATGCACACGAGAGCGCATTTTATCCGTGCCGTAATGGAAGGCGTAGGATATTCTCTTATGGACTGCCTTAAGGTGCTTGACGAAATGGGAATAAATCCCGAATCAATGCTCGTTACGGGCGGCGGAGGAAAGTCGAAGCTCTGGAAAGAGATGCTTGGAGATATGTTCCGTCTTAACATCAGAACCATTCAGTCGAAGGAAGGTCCCGCACTCGGTGTTGCCGTTCTTGCCGCCGTCGGTGCAGGTCTTTATAATGATATTTATGAAGCCGCCGACACAATGGTTAGGTACAGCGATAAAGAATATCTTCCTGTTTCGGAAAACAGCGAAAAATATTCAAAGAATTTTGCTCTTTACACAAAGCTTTATTCATCGCTTAAAGATAATTATAAAGAACTTGCAAGCTTATAAAAATTACCGCCGCAGAGTAATTCTGCGGCGGTAATTTTATTTTACAGTTGAAAAAGCGTTTCTCATTTCCGTAACAGTACCTGTTGATATGTAATAGTTATATTCGACAGGGACAAAGCTTTCAAATTCAAGCCATTCAACGGCAGCAATGTATGAGGTTGTTCCGTCTTTTGACGGGTCGGCGTTCTGAGTTTTTTCTCTCTCATAAACACCTGCAAGGAATGAAGGTTCGCTCGGAACATAGATTCCTATTCCGAAGCTGTCATCGAATTCTCCGATAAATGCTGCCCAGTTTTCGGTTGAAATGAAATTCGGATATCCTGCATCGGGCCAGAATATAAGCTCGTTTTCATATGTGAGATTTGTGTCATTTGTCCACGGAGCGTTTCCGCCGTAGTATACAAATCTGTTAAACGGTTCTATGCAGTAAAACGCAGGCATTTCCTGAGTTGTGCTTTCACTTTTACAACCGTAGAAATCAACAAATCTGCATGAAACATCAACAAGACCGTTTTTGAAAGTGTATGTTGCTTCCATATAAGATGGTGTGATGTCTTCGGCGGGCTTTGCCCAGTCAAGAGGACGGCACTTGATATAAAGTGAAGAATCCGTTGTTATAACATCAACGATTTTACTGCTTTCGCCGAACTGGTTACCGCCCTGAACGGGATTGTAGTTCCATGTATTCCCCATGAATTCACCGGATTCGTAACCGTCCTTGAAAATGCCGTAATATGACTGCTGAACAAGTCTGCCGGGGTCAAATCTGTTGATAAGATTAACATTGTTGTTTACCGATTTGGAATTGTATCTTTCCGAAGCGTTTGAGTCAACATAAACTCTTCCGTCAACATTGACCGCCTGAACATCCGAGTTCATATCTTCAAGATAGCTGAGTGCACCTCCCCAAAGAAGATCGATGCCGAGTTTATATTCGTTGTTCTGAATAAAAACTTCTCTGTCGGGCACCTCGCGGTTGAAAAGCCCGATGCCCTCAAGACTGAAACTGCCGTTTTCTTTGTTCAGCGGTTTAAAGGAAACCGAACACAGTCTGCTTGATTTGTGTTTGTCGAGCATTCCGTCAATGAATGAATAAAAACAGCCGTTTTCATTCGGTTCAAGGAAGAATTCTTCAGAGTATTTTTCTCCCGTTTTTGTGTAAGTAATTATGCCTTTTGTATATGAATCGGTGCTGTATTTTATTCCGAAGTAGTTAAAGCAATCGCTTTTCAGTTCACCAAAATCATAGAAAAGAGCGTTGCTTTTTTTGAATTCTCCGCTTGTTTCAACGGTGGCGTAATCATTGCAGACCATGATTTTTCCGTCAGAAACACCGCTTTCAAAAGTGAAATCGGTGTCAATGTTTTTGGGAAGAAAACTGAAAAGATACGACGGAAAGAAAAGAATAAACGAAAGTATAACTGATATTATTTTTTTCATAGTATTCTCCTTTAAAAATCTTTGTCAATAACCATCTGTTGGTAGTCAAGAGATTCAAATCCGAGGCGTTTGTAGAGTTGCTTTGCACCGTCGTTTTCATCTCCGACCTCAAGACGGATTCGTTTCATTTTGCCTGAAAGCTCTTTTTTGAGGTGCTCAAAAAATGCGCTTCCGATACCCTTTGAACGGAATTCTTCTTCAACAAAAAGTTCTTCAATCCATGCCGCCATTCCGCCGACTTCTGTCTCAAACTTCATTGAAACAATCGCATATCCCGCTTTTTTACCGTCACATTCAAAAATATATCCTTTAACAAGTTCGGGGATTTTAAGTGACGCATCAAAGCTTGACATCATAACCTCGTCGGAAGGAAAATGAAGGACTGCAGGCGGTGAATAGAATTTCTTAACCATGGAAAAGAACCCATCTCTGTCCTTTTCTTCAAATTTTCTGAATATGATGTTCATTTAATCATCCTCAATATTAATTTTATTTGTATAAATATAGTCCTGCAGATATTCTTTTGCAGCATCAATATCAACGATTTCAACCCATTGCCCGTTCTTTGTTCCGACCTCCATGTGCTCATCAATCGGAACACGGTTTTGTTCAATATCAAAAGCAATAATACCTGCTCCCGCTTTGTATACAAGTCCCGTTATTTCAAGAGCGGACATATCTGTCTGTATAAGCGGAAAAACCTTGTTCATTGTATCAATAAGAGTTAAAACCCCTGCTTTTTTTGCCTGACCGATAAGTGCAGAAATAACTTTTCTCTGTCGGTATGTTCTCATGTAATCGGAATCAAGCTTTCTTATTCTGCAATAAACAAGAGCTTCCTCGCCGTTAAGGGTGACATTTTCACCGCTTTCAACCTTTTGTCTGGTAGTGCTGTTGATAAATTTCGCTTCTTTTTTTGTAACCTCGACCGTAACGCCGCCGAGCGAATCGATAATCTGAGTGAACATATCAAAGTCAACCATAACGTAGTGGTCGATATCCACTCCAAAATTATATTCTATTGTATCAACAACAAGCTGAGGACCGCCGTTTGAACAGGCTGAATTAAGCTTTGCTTTTTTACCTTTTGAAGGAATTTCAACCCAGCTGTCACGAAGAAAAGAAGTGAGTTTTATTTTCATATGGGCGAAGTCAACGGAAACAAGTATCATGGAATCCGAACGGGAGGAGCTTTCTGCACTTCCGTCAACGCCGAGAAGCAGTATGTTTGAAACAAACGGACTGCTTTTAAGTTCAAGCGAAGAAACGTATTCGTTTCTTTCAAGGTCGTTTCTTGTGTATCCCGACATCGCCGCAAAAACGAAAATAAATGTTGATGTGAAAAGGAAAACAACAATAAGTACCGTTGCAATGAATTTCAGAAAACGGTGCTTTTTCCTTTTATTTTTAGGAGGTTCTTCCTCATGAGGCGGAGGCGGGGGTGACGGTTCGTCCAAAAAGACAAAATCAATATCCTCCGATTGTCTTTTCTTTTTTGAAATATATATGTCTTCCATCTGATTATCCTTCCGTTTATTTATATTCACCATTTTACCGCAAGTTTTCATGATATACAATAGTTTAACTGTAAATTATTTTAAACAATTATATATTTTATTTGACTTTTAACAAAACGTGATTTAAAATAAAAAATGTATGTGCTGAGTGAGTTGGGCAGTCGCGGGCAGTTTCAAACTGCGTGAGGAAAGTCCGAGCTTCACAGAGCAGGATAACGGCTAACGGCCGCCGAGGGTGACCTTAGGGAAAGTGCAACAGAGATATACCGCCTGCTTTGCAGGTAAGGGTGGAAAGGCGAGGTAAGAGCTCACCGGCAT
>JAZSDF010000158.1:0-5451 GCA_045531035.1 Acutalibacteraceae bacterium
ACCGCCTGCACCGGGATAACCGCCGGCCATAACCTTACCGAATACTGTGAGGTCAGGTGAAACGCCGAAGTAACCCTGAGCACCGCTCATGCTTACGCGGAAAGCCGTAACAACTTCATCAAAGATAAGGAGTGCGCCGTACTTGCGGCAGAGCTGTTCAACGCCCTTGCAGAAATCCTTATCAACGGGTCTTGTACCGCTTTCGGGGCCAACGGGTTCAAGCATAACGGCTGCTGTGCCGCCCTTGAGCCTGTTTGCACGGAGCTTTCTTTCAAGGTCATTGAGGTCGCCGGGGAAGAATTCTTCTGTATCTCTGAAGCAGAAGAGGGGAACACCTGTTGCCTGAGTCCACTTTGAACCGGGAACACGGATGCCGTAGCCGAGCTGATCTGACCAGCCGTGGTATGCGCCGCCCATCTTGAGAATCTTCTTCTTGCCTGTTGCAAGACGTGCAACACGGATAGCTGTCATACAAGCTTCTGTACCTGAACCGAGCATACGGAACATATCAACGTTGGGGATAAGCTCTGCAATTTTCTTGCCGAGTTTATATTCATATTCGTGGAAAAGACCTGTTGAAGGACCGCAATCGTTGAGGAGTTCGATAACCTTTTCGCGAACTGCGGGAGGATTGCTTCCGAGAACTGTGGGACCGCCTGCCTGAAGGAAGTCATAATATTTGTTGCCGTCGATATCGTAAAGATATGCGCCCTCAGCCTTTGTGAAAACGAGGGGGAACGGATAGTTGAAAGCAAGGTTGTGCTGAACGCCGCCGGGAATGATTGTCTTTGCTTCTTCAATCATAGCCTTTGACTTTGCACACTTCTTGTCAAAATATTCTGTTTCGTAATTCTTGAGAGCCTCGGGGCTGATTGAATAAATAGGCTTTTTGATAAGGTCGTCGAGCTGCTTCTGGACAGCCTGAGCGTCGGGATAATTAATAATACCGTGGTTTGACATTTTTATATCCTCCTTAGTTGACAGCAACTTCCTTCGTTGCTTCATAAATTTACTACTTTATTATATCATGCAAAAATTAAATAATCAAGTGTTACAATTGTCATATTGTGTTTTTTCAGACAATTCAAACCCATTGTTTATTCAAGACCGAGCTTTTTTGCCATTTCGGCGGTTTTGAGTTCAAGAAGCTTTGAAACGCCCTTTTCCTGCATGGTTACGCCGTAGAGCATATCCGCTTCGTCCATTGTACCTCTTCTGTGGGTGATGAGAATGAACTGCGTGCGGTCGGTCATGTTTCTTACATACTGTGCATAACGGGAAACGTTGATATCGTCAAGCGCCGCTTCAACCTCGTCAAAGATGCAGAAGGGTGCGGGAGTAACCTTGAGAATTGCGAAAAGAAGCGCAATGGCGGCAAGTCCCTTTTCACCGCCCGAAAGAAGGTCGATATTCTGAACGTTCTTTCCGGGGGGCTGTACCCTGATGTTGATGTTACATTCGAGAACATCCTGCGGATCGTCAAGCACAAGCTCTGCACGTCCGCCGTCGAACAATTCCTTGAAGGTTTCGGTGAAATTGTTGTTGATTCGTCTGAACTGCTCTCTGAATCTCTCTGCCATTTTGCCTGTCAGTTCTTCGATAAGCTTTGTAAGTTCTTCCTTGGATTTTTCGATATCGCCAATCTGAACGCTCATGTATTCGTATCTTTCGGAAACCTCTTTGTATTCCTCAACCGCACCGACGTTTACGCTGCCGAGCGCACGGATTTTGTTCTTGATTTCCTGCAAAGTACGCTGTGCCTTGGGAATATCCTCCAGCACAATATCCATTTCGGCTGCCTCACGGAGAGTGAGCTGATATTCGTCATAGAGCTTGTTCTGTGCCGTTTCGAGCTCTCTCTGCATTGAATCACGGCGTTCCTCAAGTCTTGCAAGCTCTGCGGTGAGCTTTTCTCTCTCGGAAGTCTTTTCACGCTCTTTCGAACGGAGTTCCGTGCTCTTAGCCTCGCCCTGAGTACGCTTTTCGATAAGCTGTTCGATTTTTTCACGGGTCTTGACCGAATTATCCTTTGTCGAAGCGATTTTTTCTTCAAGCTCTGCAATGAGTTTTTCGGTTTCTTCGTTTTCTTTCCTGATAAGCTCGATTTCTTCACCGAGCTTGCCCGCACGCATTTCAAATACCTGCTTACGTTCAAGACAGCCTGCAATGATTTCGTTATCTGCTTCGATATCCTTTGAAAGAGCAACGATTTCAAGGTTAAGACCGTTCTGAATTTCAGCCGATTCCTCACGGAGCTTATCGAGAGATTCTCTCTGCTCATTGAGTTTTTCAAGCTCTGCATTAAGCTTGTCGGATTCTGCTGTAACAGCTTCGATTTCGGCATCTGCCTTTTTCTCGGCTTTGTCGGACTCCTCAATTCTTGCCGCAGCTCTGACCTTTTCGGCTTCAAGCTCGTCGATATGACCCTTTGCGGCGGAATATCTGTCTTTTATAAGATTGAGAGCACTTTCGGCTCTGATTATATCTTCCTGTGTCTTTATAAGCTCGGCTTCGCTTGCGTCGAGTTCTGCCTGAACAAGTGCGAGCTCCTCGGAAAGAGTTTTGAAGCTTTCCTGCTTTTCATCAAGTTTCTTTTCAAGAACGGCAACCTTTTCCCTGAGGCTTTCGATTTCGGTTGTTCTGCTCAGGAAACCTGCGCCCGAACCTCTCGAACCGCCTGTCATTGAACCGCCTGCGTTGAGCACCTGACCGTCAAGGGTAACAATCTTGAAGCGGTAGGAATATTTCTTCGCCATGTCAATGCCGTTGTCGATATTGTCAACAACCGCAGTTCTTCCGAGAAGCGAACCGATAATTTCCGAATATTTGGGGTCGAATTCAAGGAGCTTATCCGCCATATCAACAAAGCCCTCGCAGTTTTCAAGACCCTTTTCGGTGAACGGTCTTGACTGCACGGAGGTCAGCGGAAGGAATGTCGCACGGCCTGCTCTGTTGTCCTTGAGGAAATTAATCGCTCTTTTTGCGGTGTTTTCGTTGTCGGTGACTATGTTCTGAATTGCCGCACCGAGAGCCGTTTCGATTGCAACGGCATATTCCGACGGTGTAGAAATAAGCTGAGAAAGAGTGCCGTGGATACCCTTCATTGCACCTCTCTTGGCTTCCTTGATAACCTTCTGAACACTTCCGGCATAACCGTCAAGGTTCTTTTCAAGGTCATCGAGCATCTTTATTCTTGCATTTTTCTGATAGATATCGAGGTTTATCTCGTCAATTTCCTTGCGGAAACGCTCAACCTTGTCGGCTCTTGTGCCGACAATCATTCTGTAGCCTTCAAGGGAGTTTTCATGCTCCGCAGCTTCGGAATTAAGACGGTCGAGTTCCTTCTGTGCGGCAGCTTTTTCGTTCTCGAGAGTAACGATAACTCCGCCTCTTGTTTCGATAACCTCATTGATGTTGTCTATTCTTGCCGCAAGCTCTCTGCGGGTTGACTGTGCGGTCGATTTCTCAACCCTCAAATCAGCAAGCTTCAAAGCGGCAGCGGTTATTTTTTCGCCGATTTCACGCGCTTTTTCACTGTTTTCGCTGTTCTGACCGAGAAGATTATTCAGTCTGCCGATTTCTTCTGCAAGCTCATTTTTCTTGCCCTCGACAGCTTTTTCTTTTTCGGAAATATCCGCCTTCGCCTGCTCAATCTGTGCATCGATTTCAGCCTTTGAGCTTTCGCTGTCGCCCATATCGCTCATAATACGCTCGATGGTCTGGTTATTATGCTCGATAGTGTTCTTCTTGACAGCGATTTCGCCGCCGATTACAGCCGCTTCTTCTTCGGCATCGGCAATGCTTTGTCTGAGGCGTTCGATTTCAAGAGTCATTTCCTGACCCTCGCTGATAGCCTTTTCTATCTGCTCGATGAGTTCAACAAGCTCGGTTTCGGTCTGTTCGTACTGCGATGAAGCAAGCGAAAGCTTATGCTCCTGCTCACGAAGACCGTTTTTGGATTTTTCTATCGTATGAAGCCACAAGCCGATTTCAAGAGTTTTCTTTTCGTCGGCAAGGGCAAGGAATTTCAACGCTTTTTCGCTCTGTGTTTTAAGCGGTCCTATTCTTGATTCAAGCTCTGCAAGGATATCACGCAGTCTTACAAGATTTTCCTCTGCCTGGTCAAGACGGCGGTTTGCATCGGCACGTCTGTAACGGAATGCGGAAATACCCGAAGCCTCTTCGAGCATATCACGGCGCTGTGTTGAGCGTGCGGAAACAAGGTCTGCAATTCGTCCCTGACCGACCATTGAATAACCGTCTCTGCCAAGACCGGTATCCATGAAAAGCTCGTGGATATCACGCAGACGGCAGACTTCACCGTTGATTTTATATTCACTTTCGCCCGAACGGTAGTAACGGCGGGTTACCGCAACATCGTCCTTATCGTAGTTGTTGAGGCTTCTGTCCGAGTTATCAAGACGCAGAGTAACCTCGGCATAGCCGAGAGCCTTTCTCTGACTTGTACCGCCGAAGATAACGTCCTCCATTTTTGCGCCACGGAGAGTTTTGGTTGACTGCTCACCGAGTACCCAGCGCACGGCGTCGGAGATATTACTCTTACCCGAGCCGTTGGGACCGACAACTGCGGTTATGCCTTTCCCGAACTCGAGCACCGTCTTATCGGGGAAGGATTTGAAGCCCTGCATTTCAAGTGATTTTAATATCATTTGACTACCTCTGTATTTCAATTTCATACTTCGCAAGACCCTCTGCACCTTTCACGGTACAGTCATAGCCTTTTTCACGAAGCTTTAACAGATTTTCTTTCTTCTGACCCGTCATTTTGGATATTTCACGGGGATTTACATTTAAAATATAACTTCCTTTGCCGTTTTTTTCAAGCAAGGAAAGTGCGTTGTTATAATAAATTCTGCCTTCGCAGATTTCACGGAGTGCGGGGTGATATGCACCGCCGACATAATCCTCCTCGACATTTCCGCCCGAATGAAGCCCCACTCTGATGACCTTTATTCCCGCATTTTCAAACATCGGGATAAGCTTTGCACACAAATCAACCGTTTCGGGCACTCCTTTCGGAGAAAATTCACCGCTTTTCATAAGCTCATGGAGTTTTGTGCCCTTTATGACAACGGTGGGATAAATTCTGACGGTATCGGGCATGAGCCGAACGATTTTTTTGGCGGTTCGGATACTGTCGGAATCCTCCGAGCCGTAAAGACCCGTCATCATCTGCAGACCGACCTCAAAGCCGTATTTTTTGAGCATTAAAGTTGCTTCTTCAACCTGCCTTGCGGTGTGTCCTCTTTCGTTCATGAGAAGGACTATGTCATCAAGACTCTGCGCACCGAGTTCTACCGCCGTAACACCGTAATTCTTAAGAATATCACAGATTTCGGGGGTTATGCCGTCGGGTCTTGTGGAAATTCTTATTCCCTTGAATATTCCTTTGCGGATATATTCATGCGCCGCATCAAGGAGCGATATCAT
>JAZSDF010000015.1:0-4391 GCA_045531035.1 Acutalibacteraceae bacterium
ATTCTTCATATTACCTCTTATCTCTTGGGAAGGATCTTCTCTGCACCGCCCATGTAAGGACGAAGTGCAACGGGAATATTAACGGAGCCGTCAGCGTTAAGGTTATTCTCAAGGAATGCGATAAGCATTCTGGGAGGAGCAACAACGGTGTTGTTAAGAGTGTGTGCAAGGTAGGTGCCGTTTTCGCCCTTAACACGGATCTTAAGACGGCGTGCCTGTGCGTCGCCGAGATTGGAGCATGAACCGACTTCAAAATACTTCTTCTGTCTGGGTGACCATGCCTCAACGTCGAAGGATTTAACCTTAAGGTCTGCAAGGTCACCTGAACAGCATTCAAGAGTTCTGACGGGAATGTCAAGTGAGCGGAAAAGATCAACTGTATTCTGCCAGAGCTTTTCAAACCACATCATGCTGTCCTCGGGTTTACAAACAACAATCATTTCCTGCTTTTCAAACTGGTGAATTCTGTAAACACCTCTCTCCTCAATGCCGTGTGCACCCTTTTCCTTGCGGAAGCAGGGTGAATAGCTTGTGAGGGTATGGGGAAGTGTGTCCTCCTGAACGATTGTGTCGATATATTTACCAATCATTGAGTGTTCGCTTGTGCCGATAAGATAAAGGTCCTCTCCCTCAATCTTATACATCATTGCATCCATTTCCGCAAAGCTCATAACGCCTGTTACAACGTTGCTGCGAATCATAAAGGGAGGCACGCAGTAGGTAAAGCCTCTTTCAATCATGAAATCTCTTGCGTATGAAATGCAGGCGGAGTGAAGTCTTGCGATATCACCCTGAAGATAATAGAAGCCGTTGCCTGCAACGTTTCTTGCAGCATCAAGGTCGATACCGTTGAAGCGTTCCATGATTTCGGTATGATAAGGAATATCGAATTCAGGAACAACAGGCTCGCCGTATTTTGTGACCTCAACATTTTCGCTGTCGTCCTTACCGATGGGTACACTGGGATCGATAATGTTGGGAATAACCATCATTATTTTTGTAACCTTTTCGGCATATTCGGCTTCAAGCTTTTCACACTCTGCAAGTCTTTCGGAGAATTCTGTTACCTTTGACTTTGCAGCCATTGCTTCATCTTTCTTGCCCTGTGCCATGAGTGCACCGATTTCCTTCGAAACCTTGTTGCGGTTTGCACGGAGACTGTCTGCCTCGGACTTGATTGCTCTTGACTGCGCATCGAGTTCGATTACTTCGTCAACGAGAGCAAGCTTATTATCCTGAAACTTCTTTTTGATATTTTCCTTAACGATATCGGGGTTTTCTCTCAAAAATCTGATATCAAGCATATTTTCAACTCCTAAATATTATTACATCTTTGAAATGATTTCGATTGCATCGGCTACACATTTATCGTCTGCAAGTTCAATTGCGCCCTTGTCAACAAGCGCCGCTGTTTTGGGATCAATGGGTATTCTTGCAAGAACGGGAACACCGAGTTCCTTTGCGATTTCGTCAATCTTGCTTTCGCCGAATATCTTATATTCCTTGCCGCAGTCGGGGCATACAAAGCCGCTCATGTTTTCAACAAGACCGATAACGGGAATATTCATAAGCTTTGCCATGTTATATGCCTTTTTGACAATCATTGTTACAAGGTCCTGCGGAGTAGTTACAATGACGATACCGTCAACGGGAAGGTTCTGGAAAACGGTAAGCGACACATCGCCCGTTCCGGGAGGCATATCCACAAACATATAGCCAACATCCCCCCATGCAACGTCCTTCCAGAACTGCTGGATAACGCCCGAAATAACGGGACCTCTCCAAACTACGGGTGATTCTTCGTTTTCAAGAAGAAGGTTTACCGACATAATCTTGGTTCCGTTTTTGCTTTCTTCGGGAAGAAGTCCGCTTTCGTCAGCCTTTGCTCTTGCGCTTATACCGAACGATTTGGGAATCGAAGGGCCTGTTATATCAGCATCGAGAACTGCACAAGCATTTCCTCTTTTCTGCATTGCCGTTGCAAGAAGCGAAGTGACAAGCGATTTACCTACACCGCCTTTACCGCTTACAACACCGATAACCTTTCCTATATTGCTGAAGGGTCCGCAGGGTATTCTCATATCCTGCGCTTCTTTTCTTGAATCACAATTACTTGCACAGCTTGCGCAATTTCCGCTACATTCGCTCATGTTTTATCTCTCCTATAAATTAATAATCAAATCAATTCCGTATGCAACACCGAAAATCAGCGGCATATGGGCAACATATATAACAAGTGCATTTCTCCCGAGAAACGAGAAAAACGGCAGTTTGTTTTCAAAACACCACTCGGGATATCCCTTTGCAATGAAACGTTTTCCTGCAAAAACGCCCGCAAAAAAGATGAATATGTCAGGGAAAATCGGAAAATAATCCGCCGAGAAAAAGTCGGAGTTATAAATTCCCAACGGTACAAGCCAATTTGTTTCATAAAGCTTTTCGGGCAAATTAAAAACAATAAGCTCACCGTAAGCAAGTCTTCCTTCTCCCATTCCGCTTGTGAAAGCATAAAGAACCGCACAAACGAGCATCCCCGTAAAAAACGAGATTTTTGAAATTCTTTTTGAAAGCAGAGTATAAATCAGTATGCTGACAGAAAGAAAATGCAGAATCCCGAAATAAATCTCACATTCAACAAAACCGATTTTCGGCATAATGAACGCCGTTACAAAAGTCATTCCGATGGCGATGCCGAGAAGAATCAATCCCCTTTTTAGGTTGCTTCTTGAAAGAGTGCAGGATATTCCGCAGATAAAAATGAATATGCCCGCAAAAATCGGCTGAACGGGCAAAAAGAAATTAAAAAACTCCGTTGCACCGTTGATTCCAAAAGAGGTTCCGATGATATAAAACGCATGATAAAAAACCATGCAAAAAACGGCAATGCCTCTTATTTCGTCAAGAAGATGTATTCTGTTTTTCGCCTTTGAGATGCTTTCCATAAATTCACCTCATATTATTTTATCATATCAAACCAAAAATGCAAGCATTTATTGACTTTATTATCATTTTGTTTTAAAATATATTTACTATTTGCGGCAATAATTATTCTTTGGAGATAAAAAATGATTGAGAAAACAAGAAATCTGTTATTTAAATTTTTTAAAAAAGAAGGCTTTATAGGGAAACTGATTGACAAGTTTTTTACAAAAGAATTCATATCGTATATATTCTTCGGAGTTATGACTACACTTGTTAATCTTGCGGTGTTCTATCTCACCAAAAAGCTTTTTTCGGCAATCGGATGGAACGGTGTTTTCAACACAATCGTTCCCGAAGATTCAAAAATCGTTGAGCTTTTCAGCGGCGGAAGCGAATACCTTGACGCAAACCTCATTGCATGGGTGGCAGGCGTTGTATTCGCATTTGTGACAAACAAGCTTTTTGTTTTCGAATCAAAAAGCTGGAAACCTTCGGTTGCCGGCAAGGAATTCACGGGATTCGTAGGCGCAAGAGTTTTTTCGCTCGTTGTGGAAATGCTCGGAATGTTTGTTATGGTAACTCTTCTCACATGGAACGAGCTTGTTGCAAAACTGATAGTCGGAGTTGTTGTTATCATTCTGAATTATATTTTCAGTAAACTGTTGATTTTCAAAAAGAAATAAGGTGTGAAAATGAAAATTTCGGATATACTCAAAAGCGAAAAAAACTCACTTTCATTTGAGGTTTTTCCTCCCAAAACGAGTGAAACGTACGAAAGCATAAAAGAATCAGCTCTTGAAATTGCGAAATTAAACCCCGATTTCATGAGTGTTACATACGGTGCGGGAGGAACAACGGGTTCATATACTCTCGATGTTTGCGAAAGCATTGTCAGAACGGGAGTCACTCCCATCGCCCACCTCACCTGCGTTTGTTCGAACAGAGAAAAAATCAGGGAAACTCTCGCTTCTTTCAGAGAAAAAGGTGTTGAAAATATCCTTGCGCTCAGAGGCGACCTTCCTCAGGGCATGACCGAAAAAAGTCTTGACTTCACCCATGCAAGCGACCTTGTTGAAGAAATCGGAAGCTTCGGCGGTTTCTGCATAGGCGGCGCTTGTTATCCCGAAACGCACCCTGAGAGCGAGAACTCAAAACAGGATATTATCAATCTCAAGAAAAAGGTTGATGCAGGCTGTGAATTTCTCACAACCCAGATGTTTTTTGATAATCATATACTTTTCAATTATCTTTATAAAATCAGGGAAGCGGGAATAACCGTACCCGTTATCCCTGGAATCATGCCCGTTACAAATGCTGTGCAGATAAAGAGAATCTGTGCACTCTCGGGAACGGTTCTCCCCCGTAAATTCATAAGAATGGTTGACCGTTTCGGCGATAATCCCGCAGCAATGAAACAAGCGGGAATTGCATATGCAACGGAGCAGATTGTTGACCTATACGCAAACGGC